>NZ_JBJIAK010000044.1:0-50625 GCF_045310915.1 Mycobacterium sp. SMC-17
TAACTGCCGCCCACAGCAAAATGATCCCGACCAGAACCGAAAAGTCCTCACAGAATCAGTCAGTCCACGGATCGAGGTTTAGCCCACGTCGTTGGGGCCAGCCGAACTCGCGACATTTGCGAATTCTGTCCTACGCGGGCAATTTCGCGCCTGTACATGACGAAGCGCTCATTACCTAGCGCGTACATAATACGTTCTGCGCCAAATGATTACACAACCATGTGCGCCGATTATCCGGTCGGCGCCTGATCCTCAACAATTGGACCAGCAGGGTCATAACCGCCACGCGCGCCTCAATATCCATATCTGGGTGATACAAGATCCATAGAAATTCCCAAGGTCAAACCTCGCGCACGCTCATGCCGACCTGGACGGCCAAAACAAGCAGCTCCACCGGGGAGTGAAGACCGATTGGTCAAAATCAATGCAGCGCAACAGGACTGCACAAGGGGTGCGACACGCGAGAGACCGGGAGGACTGGTCGCTCGCGTGTCGCACTAATTGAGATGATGCCGGAAGGTCATCACCGATAACCAACAGGCTGTCGCGGGCCCATTGGCGAATCCAGCCTATGACCTCCTGCTATGCACGAGCTGTCGTGCGCATAGGAAATGACAATCAGAATTGTAGTCACGACAGGAATCCGCGCGATGAACTGCCCGCCACTGCGTGCAGAGAACGCCGGCACGCGCTCGGTCGCCACTTCCGAGTACGGGGATAAGGGCTGAGCCACTGAAGGTTTCGGAAGGATCGCAGGCCACGTCGATGTTGACGTACCTCGCTGCGGAATTATCCGCAGTTGATCTCGGTGTCATGTATGGCGACCTCGGCGGGTCTGTTCCACACGTTGAATCAGACTGTGCATAAACGTGTTTCGAAGTCGCTGCCCATATCGGCGACGATGACATGAGGTGTGCATGACACAAAATGGCGGCGGCGCAGCACGCGATTTCACACGCGCTGCGCCGCCTGGACAGTTTGTCAGGGAATCCTCTTGATCACCGAGGTGGCGGAGGCGGCGGCGGGCACGGAGCGGGTGGCGGTGCGCACTGGCTTGGCGGCGGCAGGGGCGGACCGGCATTGGCCACACCTGCACCGAGCAGGCTGGCGGTCAATCCAAGCCCGGTGATGAATGCGGCGGCGCCGACATACTTGGGCCGACGTGTGATTGAGCTGGACATGTAGCTCCCTTCCTAGGTGAATCAGTCTGTCCTGCAACGACTGTAGTGCACAAGGTGGTCTGCGGAACGTCATCGGACCTGTGGCATCCATATGCATTTTCAGGCTCACCACTGAGATGAATTGATAGAAAACCCACAACGCCAGCGGGGCGCGACAGCCGGTATGCCGACCCATAATGGAGCCATGGCACCGATCGAACGTCTCAAGGCGGGCCGTCCGTCGGCAGCAACAACCGCCGCCAACCGTCAGCGCATTCTGCGTGCAGCGCGAGAGACGTTCATTGAATTCGGTTATACCACCGCGACATTCGATGTCATTGCAACACGGGCTGGCTTGTCCAGACCGGCACTGCACTATCACTTTGCCAACAAATCGGAGTTGTACCGCGACGCCATCGACCGCCCAGCGGTCGATGTAATGGCGGCAGCGGCCGCTACGGCCCGACGCTCGAAAACGTTGCCCGCACAGCTTGTCAGCTTCTTTTCAACGGCCCTGGGCGCCGACGACCCTGGCCAGTGCAACGCCCAACTTGTTGCCGCCGCCGTTCGCGAATCGGTTCGCAATGAAACACGAATCGTCACTGACCGCTCGGTGCTTCGTATGGCCCGGGCGTTCATCTCGTCGGCAATGCGTGAGGCTATCGATCGAGGCGAGCTCAGCGATGAGATCAACATCATCGATGCCGTCGAAACGATGGTCGCGGTTCTTTGCGGTATCGCCGCTTACCCCTCGGCGGTTGGCCCTGCCGACAACCTTCCGGCCATCGTGAGTACTTTCGAACTGCTGATCACCGACAGACTCCTCGCCGGTTGACACGTCGCACCGGCCTACAGAGCTGCAAACGCCACCTGCGCATGAGCGACGGTCCGGCCGCCAGCCGCAGTTGCGCTTGTGTCACGGTTGACATGATTCACATACGAAAACCCCACAAGTACAACATCATTCGGCCCTATCCTGCCTAGATCATCATCGGCGCTGAATCAACGACCAAGGCATTACCAGGACGGGAAAGAACTGTTGACAACATTGAAATGCGGCTTCGTGATGAGCATCTGTGCGGTCGTGGCGTTGTCCGTCGGAGCTGCGCCCTCACGCGCGGATCTAGACAACCAGCTGAGCTTGGTGGACGGCCTCGATCGCACCTTGACGGTGCAGCAGTGGGACACGTTCCTCAACGGTGTATTTCCGTTGGACCGCAACCGGCTGACACGTGAGTGGTTCCACTCCGGCCGCGCCACCTACAAGTGTGATGGCAACGGCTGCGGCCAGTTCACCGGCACGTTGGAGTTGGGCTATCAGATCGGCTTCCCGTGGGCCCTGGGCGTAGGCATCAACTTCAGCTACACCACGCCGAACATTCTCCTCGACGATGTCAATCCCGGCACATTCAACAGTAGCGGGAGCGGCGGTGGCGGCATCATCACACCAAACCTGTTGCCGGGTGTGTCGATCTCCGCCGATCTAGGCAACGGCCCGGGTATCCAGGAAGTCGCGACGTTCTCGGTGGACGTTTCCGGCCCGACGGGTTCAGTGGCGGTGTCCAACGCGCACGGCACTGTGACCGGTGCAGCCGGCGGCGTGCTCTTGCGGCCCTTTGCTCGCCTGATCGCCAAGACCGGTGACTCGGTGACCACCTACGGTGAACCCTGGAACATGAACTAACCGGGCAGCCATCGAGGCATGGAGGCGCTGGATGAGGAATACACGGCCCAGAAGATGCCCGGACGCGCCTTGGCCGCCGAGATGAGTCGGTCGAGGGAACGGGGCGAGTTCGAAGATCAAATGAATCCCCAGCGGAGTAGCGGAGCCGCCAAACGAGCGGCATTCAGACGGGGTTGTGCGCCGAGATCGCCAGCCCGCCAGCGGGACTCAGTCCGTGACGAGCGGGTCGACCACCCGGCCGCGTCCCGGTTGCACCTGCGGCAACCGGGCTACGCGCCGGGCGGTCGAGTCGCTGCACCAGGATCAGAACGGCGGAGGCGGGAGTAGTGGGCCGCCCGGGGCCGGCGGAGCCCCTGGACCCGGAGGAGGAGCGAGGCCGGGTCCACCGGGCGGCGGGGGCGCACCGGGCCCCGGCGGCAGGATGCCCGGCCCGGGCGGTGGGGGCGGCTGCGCGCCGGCCACGGCCGCGGTAAATCCGGCGCCCGTGCCCATCAGCGCGACCGCCAGCAATGCGACCGCTGCACGATGACGTGACTTGTGCTGCTTCGACATTCACATACCTCCTCTTCTGCGGAACTACTTACAGTCGCCGACACTAGCTCATTCAATCGACTGAAATGAATTGTCTAATCGCGGTAACATCGTGCGTTGAAACGTTATATCGCAAACCGTGCAGCTACTTCTACGATTGCCGGTTCAAGCTCTAATTAGCCTTGCTACCAGTCGATTTGGTCGGACGGTGCCGTAGCACAGCAACACAATATTGTTCATCGGAATGGGTAAATATTCGGAGTTCGCGCTTTTCCGACGCTCCTCTCCGCTGCATATTCATATTGTCGCGATACGCGATCCATACGAATTCCCCAGGATTGGAATCGCATTTGAGCCGAGTACGACTCAACGTCGTGAGCACAATGCAAGCAGCGTTATTTTTGCCAGACGGAGGTGTCGGTTGACTGTCAAAGTCGCGCGGCGCCGTGCGGCGTCTGCACTCGCGTACGTCGTGGCACGCGATAGGCACGGTGCACTCCGCAGCGCACGACGGGCGACTTCTCGCTTCGAGGCCCTTACGGGTCATCCGAGCGCTCTTCCCGCCAGTTGGAGGGGAAGTCTGGCCAGATGGCGGATAACAGCGGAGCGGCCCGACGCGGCACACTCGGTCCTGAACAGCCTCACGGCATCTCTGGAGGCAATGGCCGGAGCACGATCGGCGTCGCGTCAAGAACCAGGAGGCCACGGACGCGCCGCGCGAATCCACGACCTGCCACGCGATTGCTTAGTTGACCTTTTGCAGTGCAAACGGTCGAACCCGGCACCGTTGGAGATTTCGTAATGCGCGTCGCCACGGAGAAAAGCAACCCCTGCTCCCCTCACTTTCAACATATAGCGCACCCCGGGGCTTGTGGCAAGACCCCCCCTCATGCTCCAGAATCGCTGGGCTGCAACGTAACTGCAGCTCGATCGTCTTGAGGGGGACGCATGACGAACATTGACGTGATCATCGTGGGCGCAGGACCGACCGGTCTGACGCTCGCCACCGAACTCTGCCTGACCGGGATCAAACCGCTTGTCCTGGAGCGACTCACCGACATTCGCGAGGTCGCCAAAGCCGGCGGCATCGGCGGCCAGATCCTCAACCTGCTGCGCTACCGCGAACTCGGTGACCTGCTCAATGACGCGGCCGGCCCGCCCGTCACCGCCAAACTCCCGTTCGGCGGCATCCACGTCGATCTCACCCAGCTCGACGAGTCGCCGATCAGGTGCAGCGGCTCCCCCAGCCTCGGCTCGAAGCCCTCCTGCAGGACTACGCACGCAGCCTCGGCGTCGAGGTCCGGCGCGGCCAGGAGGTCGTCGGTCTGCAGCAGGACGACGACGCCGTGCATCTCGAGGTCCGCGGTCCGGATGGTCCGTACCGCATCATCGCGCATTACGTCGTGGGCTGCGACGGGGTACGGAGCCGGGTGCGGGAACTGGCCGG
The DNA here is from genome assembly GCF_045310915.1 of Mycobacterium sp. SMC-17. Taxonomy (NCBI): domain Bacteria; kingdom Bacillati; phylum Actinomycetota; class Actinomycetes; order Mycobacteriales; family Mycobacteriaceae; genus Mycobacterium; species Mycobacterium sp. SMC-17. The sequence goes on from NZ_JBJIAK010000044.1 coordinate 4,823, forward strand.
CATCGGCTTCCCGGGCATCGTCTACCCCGAGATCCACCGGATGGCCACCGTCACGTGGCCGCGCGAGATCACCGCCCGCGACGACGGCGACTACGACGTCCCGGGCTATGGCCGCCTGCCGTGGGGCTACAGCCAGACCGAGGGCGGCATCTTCGCCATCGCGTCGTCAGAGCCCGGATGGTTGGGCCTGTACACCAGCGAGGCTCCCGACCACGACTACGACGATGACGACCCGATGACGCTGGACGAATTCCGCGCCAGCGTCCGTCGCGTGCTCGGCGTGGACTTCCCGCTCGGCGAGCCAAAGCGGCTGACCCGCTTCACGTACGCGGCCCGGCACACCGAGCGCTACGTGTCGGGCCGGGTGCTGCTGGCCGGTGACACGGCGCACCAGATTCCGACGGGCGGCGTCGCGGTATCGGCCGGGATGCTCGACGGGGTGAACCTCGCGTGGAAGCTCGCCGCCACGCTCCATGGCTGGGCACCGCCCGGCCTGCTCGAGACCTACCACTCCGAACGGCACCTCGCCGGCGAACGCCTGCTGCTGCACGCGCAGGCCCAGGTGTCGTTGCGGCGGGGCCACGACCCGGCCGACGAGGCGCTGCGAAAAGTGTTCACTGAGTTGCTCTCCGACGCGCCCGCGCTTGCGCGCGTCGGCGCGATGATCGCCGCGTCCGACGTCCGGTATCCGATGCCCGGCGCGCAGCCGCACCCGCTGGCCGGGACGTTCGCGTCGCACCTGCCCGACGACGTCGTGGCGGCCCTGCGCGCGGCGCGACCTGTCTTCGTCGGACCACCCGAGCTGTGCGACGTCGCGGCACCGTGGGTGGATCGCGTCGACATCCTCAGGGGCCAGGCCGACGCCCTGCTGATTCGCCCGGATGCACACATCGCGTGGGCCGGCGCCTCGGATGCGGGGCTGCGGGACGCACTCACGTATTGGTTCGGCGATCCGCGATGAATATTCGCGCCCGCACCGGTCTACCCAGTGAACGCAACCATCAGGAGGCAACATGACCGAGCAGACCGCCCTGCCGCCAGTGGTCGACCAGGACACCTGGCGGGCCGCCCTCGACGACCTGCGCCGCCGCGAAAAGGCCGCGACGCGCGAATTCGACGCCATCGCCGCACAACGGCGCCGGCTGCCGATGGTCGAGCTGCCCGACTACACCCTGATCGGCGCCGAGGGGCCGGTGCGGCTGGCTGACGTCTTCGACGGCAAGTCCCAGCTGATCGTCTACAACCACATGTGGACCGACGGCGCCGAGTGGCAGTGCTCGGGTTGCACCGGCTTCACCTCGCAGTTCACCCGCCTCGATTTCCTGGCCAATTACGACGCCCGCTTCGTCATCGTCACCAACGGGCCCATCGAGGAAGCCTTGGCCTACAAGGCCAAAGTGGGCAACAAGATGGAGTGGTACTCGTCGTCGGAGAGCAGCTTCGGGTCGGACATGGGCGCCGCGCCCGGCACGGGTTTCGCCGTCAATGTGTTTCTGCGACACGGCGATACGGTGTACCGCACCTGGCACACCGACGGCCGCGGTTGCGAGCAGCTGGGCCACAGTTTCGCGTTGATCGACGTTCTGCCCTACGGCCGCCAGGAGCAGTGGCAGGATTCGCCCGAAGGCTGGCCCCAGTCGCCGACATACTCCAAATGGGCCAGTTCACAGGACATTGCCCGCGCATACGGATCGAACGCAGAGAACGGACAGAACCGATGACCAGCAGCTCGACGACCCAGGAACGCTTCGTCGCCACCCGCACCATCGCCGCACCGCCCGCGGCGGTGTTCGCGGTGCTGGCCAACCCGGCGCGGCACAAGGAGACCGAACCGGGCGACTGGGTCCGCGACGCCGTCGACGCCGCACCGATCACCGGTACCGGCCAGGTCTTCGCCATGAACATGTACCTGGACCAGGCCGGCGGGGACTACGTCACGTACAACCTGGTGACGGATTTCGAGCCCGACAGGACCGTCGGCTGGGCGACCGGCAGTCTGGACGAGTCGGGACAGCACGTCCCGGGCGGTTGGTGGTGGCGCTACGACCTGACCCCGAATGGCGACGGCACCGATGTCACCCTCACGTACGACTGGACCGAGACACCGCAGGCCTTCCGCGACCAGATCGGCGGCATGCCGCCGTTCCCGCTCGGGTTCATCGAGGAGTCGCTCGCCGCACTCGACCGCGCCGTCACCGGGTAGGGGCCGCCTCGCCCGCGCTGCGCGACAACGCTTGCACGACAACGGATTGTCACACATGCACGGGCGAGGCGGTGCCCTCACCGAACCGAGGGTACGGGCAAAAGCGTCGGCCGTTCACCGAGTCGACTCCGAATGGCCAGGCGAGAACCGTTTTGGTCCTGCGCGTTTCCCGCGTACGCTTGGTCCATCGGCGGTACTTCGTCGCGTGGCGGGTCAAAGCCACGCCGTCGCCGATTCGAAGTAGTTTGACCGATTCGCGGTCAAGGCAGGAGCGTCGAAATGACGCCGCAACATGACCGCACGACCCACGCTCAGCGCACGTCGCCGAAGCAGACTCCACGATTGCGGTTGAAGCCCAAGGCTCCCCACAGTGGATATGTCGACGGGGCGTGGTGGCCGCACACCCGCAACCTGAGCACCGAGCTGCCCGACCTGCTGGCCGTCTTGTCGGTGCGCCTCGGACAGATCGACCGGGTGCTCTACAACGTCGGCGAGTGGTCGGCCGCCCCCACCAAACTCGCGGCAGGCGGGCGGCGGGTGCGCCTCGACGGCTATCAGCGCCAGCCGATCAACACCGTTGAGGTGGTTGGTCTCGATCGCAACCGGATCGTGCTCCTGACCGTGCCCGTCGATACGGCTCCGGCAGAAGCCCATTGCGCGCTTATGAGTGCCGCGCAGCCCAATGACCACACGACGGTGTCGGGCATTTTCGCAGCCGCGCAGCACGCGGACTAGCGGTTCATCGCTTCTTGCGCTGAATCACAACAGATTTGGATGCGGACGTTCGCATCCATGTTCAAAAAGAAAGTAGTAGTCACATGACCGAAGGAACCGTGAAGTGGTTCAACGACGCTAAAGGCTTCGGCTTCATCTCCCCCGACGGCGGTGCACCCGATGTTTTCGTACATCACACCGAAATCCTGGGCGCCGGCTTCCGCTCACTGGAGGAGAACCAGCGAGTGAAGTTCGATGTCACCCAGGGCAATAAGGGCCCGCAGGCCGTCGGCGTCACCACGCTCTGATTCCCGCGGAAATTCTGGACTGACGCACCACGCGTCAGTCCAGAACCTTTCCCGAAACACGTTGCCGCCGTGCGGCTGTCAGGATTTCCTCGGCGGTCTCCAGCATCGCGTCCTCACCGCGACGCGGGTCTACCGGCTGACCGGCAGCGCGGCGCAGCACCATGCCGGCGAGCGTGTTGTTGGTCGTGCTGGGCACGATCAACAGGGTGGCGGTGGCTTCGCACCCTTCCACGGTCATGATGTGCTGCGCGCGTCCACGCCAGGCCTGCCAATTGAGGTTCGGCGGATTGTGCAGGGGCGACCAGTTGATGCCGACCTCCGCGATCTTCCCGAGACGGTCATCGAGAACCGCCATCAGGCCCCCGAATTCGTCGGCCAGGACTCCCGTGTACGGCCACCAGGCCCCGTCGATCCGACGACCGAGCTTGTCGGACAGGCACAGCCGGACGGGCTTGTCGGCGCGGATCCGTTGCGCGACGTACGCCATCAGGTCACCACCGCATGCTGAAGCCCACTGGTGCGCCATCCCATGAAAAGTCCTAACGGTCGGTGCCGCGATCACCCACCGGCAGAATCACGTAGAGACCACGCTGCCAATGACTTCGAGCGGAGCCGCCAAGCAACATCTGACGCGGCTCTACCTATGACGCTACGCCGCATGCGCGGCCGCCGCGCCGCGCAACCGTCAGTCGCTGTACTCCGCGGTCCCGTCTTCGAGCACCAGCCGGGCGTTGCTGCCGTCGGCCGCAGCGGCCTCGGTACGGAACACCGCGTGCCCAGGCTCGGTGCGCCACACCGATGTCGTCAACGTCTCGCCGGGGAACACCGGGGATGTGAAGCGCGCGCCGACGGCCTTGATCTTGGCGGCGTCACCGCCGGCGAGCTCGGTGACCAGGACGCGGCCGGCGACGCCGTAGGTGCACAGGCCGTGCAGGATCGGCTTCGGGAAGCCGGCGAGGGTCTGCGCGAACCACGGGTCGCTGTGCAGCGGGTTCCGGTCGCCGGAGAGCCGGTAGATCAGCGGCTGATCCTCGGTGGTGGGCAGCGCCACGACGGCGTCGGCCGGGCGATCCGGGATCTCCGGCGCGGCGGCCCGCTCCCCTGGCTGCCCGCCGAATCCACCCTCACCGCGGATCACCGCGGTCGACCAGGATTCGGCGATCACATTCCCGCTGTCGTCCGTGGCGGTGCCCTTGAACGTCAGGATGGCGTTCTTGCCCTCGCCCTTGTCCTGGATGTCGACCACCTCGGAGCTGACGTTGAATCGGCCCGACGGCGGCAGCGGCGCGTGCAGCCGAATCTGCTGGCTGCCGTGCAGCAGCTTGCCGAAGTTGAAGCTGCCGACCTCCCCGACAGCGCCCCAGGCCGGGCAGCAGATCACCGCGTAGGTGGGCAGCACCTGCTGGTCGATGCCATGGCTGTTCTCCGTGGTGAACGCCAAATCCTTCGTCCCGCAACCCACTCCGAGTGCGTAGAGCAGGGTGTCGCGCTCGGTCCACTCGAAAGGCTGCGGTGCGGTCTTGGCTCCGATGGCATTGGGGTTGATCGGCATTCGGCGGTTCTCCCTCAGAAGTCGGTGTGACAAATTCGGACCATACGCGCTATTGACCTGAACCCGCGACAGGTTCACGATGACTCGCATGCGATATGTCGTTACCGGCGGTACCGGGTTTATTGGCCGCCGCGTCGTCAGCCGGATTCTGGCTCAGTACGACGAAGCCGAAGTGTTCGTTCTCGTTCGTCGGGCCTCGTTGGCTCGCTTCGAAGAACTGGCCGCGGACTGGGGTGACCGGGCGAAACCCCTGGTCGGCGACCTCACCTCCGCAGGTCTGGGCCTGGCCGATCTGGCTGATCTGGGTCCGATCGATCATGTGGTGCACTGCGCCGCGATCTATGACATGACCGTCGACGCCGCTACTCAGCAGGCCGCCAACGTCGAAGGGACTCGCGCGGTGATCGAGTTGACGCGCGGCCTCGGTGCGACGCTGCACCACGTGTCGTCGATCGCGGTGGCCGGCAATTACCGGGGCGTTTTCACGGAGGACGACTTCGATGTCTCCCAGGAGCTGCCGACGCCGTACCACCAGACCAAGTTCGAAGCCGAGCAACTGGTGCGCGCCACCGCGGGTCTGCGGCACCGGATCTACCGGCCTGCCGTCGTCGTCGGCGACTCCCGGACCGGCGAGATGGACAAGGTCGACGGGCCGTATTACTTCTTCGGGGTGCTGTCGCGACTGGCAGCACTGCCGAAATTCACGCCGATGATGGTGCCCGACACCGGCCGTACCAACATCGTGCCGGTGGACTACGTGGTCGACGCGCTGGTGGCGCTGATGCATGCCGAGGGACGCGACGGCCAGACCTTCCATCTGACCTCGCCGAATCCCATTGGGCTCAAGGACATCTACCGCGGCGTCGCGCAGGAAGCCGGCTTGCCGCCACTGCGTGGCACCTTGCCGAAGGCCACTGCGGCTCCGGTGCTCAAGGCCACCGGGCGGGCCAAGGTCCTGCGCAACATGGCGGCCATCCAGTTGGGCATCCCCGGTGAGGTGCTCGATGTCGTCGACCTGGCGCCGTCGTTCGCCTCCGAGGCCACTGTCGCAGCATTGCAGGGCACCGGCATCGTCTTACCCGAATTCGCTTCCTACGCACCGAAACTCTGGCGGTACTGGGCCGAACACCTGGACCCGGACCGGGCCCGCCGTGATGATCCGCGCGGTCCGCTGGTCGGGCGCAACGTGATCATCACGGGTGCCTCGAGCGGTATCGGCCGGGCCTCGGCCATCGCCGTCGCCGAGCGCGGCGGGCGGGTGTTCGCGCTGGCGCGCAGCGCCGACGCCCTCGATGAGCTGGTGGCGGAGATTCGCCAATTCGGCGGCGAGGCCTACGCTTTCACGTGCGATGTCGCCGACGGCAGTTCGGTGGAACACACCGTCAAGGACATCCTCGGCCAGTTCGATCACGTCGACTATCTGGTGAACAACGCCGGCCGCTCGATCCGCCGGTCGGTCGTCAACTCGACCGACCGCTTCCACGACTATGAGCGCGTGATGGCGGTCAACTACTTCGGCGCCGTGCGAATGACCCTGGCGCTGCTGCCACACTGGCGCGAACGCCGGTTCGGTCACGTGGTCAACGTGTCGAGCGCCGGGGTGCAGGCCAACAGCCCGAAGTACAGCGCCTATCTGCCGAGCAAGGCCGCGCTGGACGCGTTCTCGGAAGTGGTTGGCACCGAGACCCTTTCGGACCACATCACGTTCACCAACATCCACATGCCGTTGGTGGAGACCCCCATGATCGCGCCGTCGAAGCGGTTGAACCCCATGCCGCCGATCACCGCGGAGCACGCCGCGGCAATGGTGGTGCGCGGCCTGGTCGAGAAGCCGGCCCGGATCGACACCCCGATGGGCACGCTGGGTGATCTCGGAAACTACTTCACACCCAAGCTGTCTCGCCGCGTGCTGCACCAGTTGTACCTCGGCTACCCGGATTCGGCAGCGGCCCGCGGTGTCGCCGAAACCCAGCCGCCGGTTGATCGTCCGGATCGCCCGCGCACACCGCGTCGACCCAAGCGGCCCCTCGCAGCCGGCAAGGTCCGGGTGCCCCGTCCGGTCAAGACCGCGGTACGGCTGATCCCCGGCGTGCACTGGTAGACACCGATACAGACGGCGACACCTGGTCCCAGCAATGGGGCTCGGACCAGGTGTCGCGGTGTCGAGGTCAGACCAATTCGTACGCCGGGTCCCGGTGCAGGGTCGAGTCGATGCCCTCTTCCTCCTCTTCCGCCGAGATCCGCAGCCCCATCATCTTCTTGATGACAAGCGCGATGACGAGGGCCACCGTGAACGAGTAGGCCAGGACCGACCCCGCGGCGACGGCCTGCTTGAGCAGCAGGTCTGCGCCGCCGCCGTACAGCAGTCCGTTGACGCCGTTGGGCATGCCCGAGCTGGCGAAGAAACCGATCAGCAGGGTGCCGACGATGCCGCCGACGAGGTGGACGCCGACGACGTCGGTCGAGTCGTCATAGCCGAACTTGTGCTTGAGCCCGATGGCGAACGGGCAGATCACCGCCGGGATGAAGCCGACGAAGATGGCGCCGACCGGGGTGACGGCACCACACGCGGGAGTGATGGCGACCAGACCGGTGATGGCGCCCGAGGCGGCGCCGATGCCGGTGACGTGGCCGTCCTTGAACTTCTCCACCAGGAGCCAGCCCAGCGTGGCCGCACACGTCGCGACGAACGACGTGACCATGACGATCGCCGCCGGCTTGCCGGCGGACAGCGCCGAGCCACCGTTGAACGCGTACCAACCGGCCCACAGCAGACCGGCGCCGAGCAGGATGAGCGGCACGTTGTGCGGCTTACGTGACGACCAGGTCGCCGAGCGGCCGAGCACCAGCGCCACCGCGAGCGCAGCCGCGCCCGCGTTGATGTGGACCGCCGTGCCACCGGCGAAGTCGATGGCGTGCAGCTTGTTGGCGATCCAGCCGCCCTTGGCGTCACTCGTGACGACGCCGTCGACCGCGAAAACCCAATGGGCGACCGGGAAGTAGACCAGAATTGCCCACGCCGTCGCGAACGTCATCCAGGCCGCGAACTTCATCCGGTCCGCGGCGGCACCCGAGACGATCGCCACGGTCAGCGCCGCGAAGAGCGCCTGGAACAGCGCGAACAAGCTGACCGGCAGGCCGTTGATGGTGGTCATCGGGTCCAGGAGGTTCTTCATCCCCGCGAACTCGGTGAAGCTCCCGACGAATCCGCCATAGGAAGTGCCGAACGCCATGGAGAAGCCGAACAGCACCCACAGCACTCCGACGACCGCCACGGCGCCGTACGTCATCATCATCATGTTGGTCGAACTCTTCACACTGACCATGCCGCCGTAGAACAGGGCCAGCCCCGGGATCATGATGGTGAGCCCAATGATGCAACAGAGCATGAATGCTGTTGTTCCGGTATCCATTTCGCCTCCTCGCAAGTTCGGGGCACAGGCTATGCCCGTCTCGGGACAGTAGACATCGTTTTCTTTGCGTAGACGAGATGGTGCGCGTAACAAGCTTGTGAACGACCTCGTAACGCCGAAGTTACGTAGCTGCTGTTGCAATCCCCAAGTCGCCCATGTCTACTATTGAGAAACGATGATTCCTATCAGTAGTCGGGAGTTGGCATGACGAAGCCCACCACACTTGCGGAGTTGGCCGCCCAGGCGGGAACCAAGTTCATCCTCGCGCTCTTCGTCGACCTGAACGGCAAGCCGTGCGCGAAGCTGGTGCCAGTCGAAGCGGTCGACGAACTCGCCACCGACGGAGTCGGGTTCGCCGGCTACGCGGTCGGCGCGATCGGCCAGGAACCGAAAGACCCCGATCTGGTCGCCATGCCCGATCCTGCGTCGTTCACACCGATCCCCTTCGTCAAAGAGGGCCTGGCCCTCGTCCATTGCGATCCGCACGTGAACGGTGAGCCGTGGCCGTTCGCGCCGCGCAACATCCTCAAGGCCATGATCCAGCAGGCCGCCGACGCCGGATTCGAACCGTGGATCGGCGCCGAGGTCGAGTACTTCCTACTCAAGCGGGACGCCGACGGCGCATTGGTGCCTGCGGACGACCAGGACACCGCGGCCCAACCGTGTTACGACGCCCGCAGTGTCACCCGGATGTACGACCACCTGTCGTCGATCAGCACCGCGATCAACGGTCTGGGCTGGGGCAACTATGCCAACGATCACGAGGACGGGTCCGGCCAGTTCGAACAGAACTTCAATTACGCCGAGGCGCTGACCACCTGTGACCGCGTCATCACCCTGCGTTACCTGCTCAACGTGATGGCCGCTGAGCGGGGCATGATCGCCACGTTCATGCCGAAGCCGTTCGCGAACAAGACCGGATCCGGCCTGCACATGCACATGTCACTCACCAGTGGCGGCGCCCCGGTGTTCCCGACCGAGCCCCACGAGGACGACCGCGGCCTCGCGATGTCCGCGACGGCGTACTCGTTCATCGCCGGCATCCTCGATCACGCGTGCGCCATGCAGGCGGTGATCGCGCCAACGGTCAACTCCTACAAGCGAACCGGCGCCATCTCGACGGCGTCGGGCGCCTCATGGGCGCCGCGCTTTCCGACCTATGGCGGCAACGACCGCACCCACTACGTGCGCGTCCCGGACAGCAGTCGCATCGAAATGCGCGGCGCCGACGGTTCGGCCAACCCGTACCTGGCGGCGGCCGTCGCACTCGCCGCCGGACTGGACGGCATCAAGCGGGCTGCTGACCCCGGCGCCCTGGGCACGGGACCGAAACAGGAACGCCTCCCCGCCACGCTGTTGCACGCCATCGAACGGCTGGAGACCGACGAGGTGATGACCGGCGCCCTGGATGCCGCCATCCCGCCCAACACCGATATCCCCAGTGTCGCCGCCTATTTCGCCCGTCTGAAGAAGACCGAGTTCTGGGACTGGCATTCCGCGGTCGGCGCCTGGGAACACGAGCGCTACCTCACCGCTTTCTGAGCACTGCAGCAAAACCGCTGTCGGCCAACAACATCGGGCCGCGACGAGAAAGGACCAGTACAACCATGTGCGGAATCGTCGGGTTGCACCTGCGCAACCCCGAGCTCTATCCCAGGCTGGGTGAACTGTTGGCCGGCATGCTGACCGCCATGGAGGCGCGCGGCGCCGACTCCGCCGGCATCGCCGTGTATGGCGACCCCGAGTGGTCACCGCCGGGACAGAGCACCATCTCGCTGATCGAAGTCGGCGAGTCCCCCGAACAGGTCGCGGAAGCACTCGGCGCCCGCCTGAGCGCCGAAATCACGGTCATCGCGCGCGATGTGACCTATCTGGTGTCGGCGTCCACGACGCCCGAGGCACTGCTCGCCGCGGCCAAGGCGGTGTACCCGCACGCTCTCGTCGGCGGATTCGGCACCGATGTGGCGGTGCTCAAGGGCGTCGGCACGCCCACGTCGCTGGTCGAGAACTGGGGCTTGGCCGGCGCACAGGGCTGGCAGGGCGTCGGCCATACCCGGATGGCCACCGAATCGGCGGTGACGCCCAGCGGCGCACATCCGTATGCGGTGGGCCCGGATCAGTGTCTGGTGCACAACGGTTCGTTCGCCAACCACGCCGGCATCCGACGTAACCTACGCGCGGCCGGTGTCGAATTCGATTCCGAGAACGACACCGAGGTCGGTGCCCGCTTCGTGGCCCACGAGCTGGCGGCGGGATCCGACGTCGAGCAGGCCCTGACCGATCTGACGACAACATTCGACGGCTTCTACACCCTGCTGGTCTCCAACAGCGACAGCTTCGCCATCGTCCGCGACGCCATCGCGTGCAAACCGGCGGTCATCGCCGAGACCACGGACTGGGTGGCCATGGCATCGGAGTTCCGCGCCCTGGCGCACCTGCCGGGGATCGAGGACGCCCGCATCTGGGAGCCCGAACCCGAAGTGGTCTACGCCTGGAGCCGAGAGGCGGTGCCGGCATGAGCGACGCGCCAACGACTTTCGACCTGTCGACGGTGAGTCTGCGTGACGTCAATGCGGCCCTGCACGCCGACGGCATCGACGGCCAGTTCGTCATCACCAATCCCCAAGGCGCGCACAACGTGGCCGTCGGAGTCAACTCGCCGGTCGAGATCACGGTGCACGGCCACGTCGGCTACTACGCCGCCGGCATGAACCAGAAGGCCGAGATCACCGTCAACGGCAACGCCGGACAAGGTCTGGCGGAGAACATGATGAGCGGTGTCGTCCATGTCACCGGCGACGCATCGCAATCGGCGGGCGCCACGGGGCGCGGCGGACTGCTCGTCATCGACGGCAACGCCGCCGCCCGGTGTGGCATCTCGCTGAAAGGGCTGGACATCGTCATCGGAGGCTCAGTGGGCCACATGAGCGCCTTCATGGCACAGAAGGGCCGCATCGTCATCCGCGGTGACGCCGGCGACGCCCTCGGCGACTCGATCTACGAGGCCCGGCTGTACGTCCGAGGCGAAGTGAAATCCCTTGGTGCGGACTGCATCGAGAAACCGATGGAGGCCGAACACCTCGAGGAGCTCGCGGGCCTGCTCAAGGCGGCGGGCTACGACGACGACCCGGCCACGTACCGGCGCTACGGCTCGGCCCGCAACCTCTATCACTTCCAAGCACACAACTCCTACTGATTGGAGGCCAGCTCATGACCTTCTCGGCAGACGACCGCGCCAACCGCGGTCTACGCGAGTCCGCCACCTTCGACCGCACGACCATCGCCGCCATCCACCGGGCGGCGGAGACCGGCATCTACGACATCCGCGGCTGGGGCGCCAAGCGCGCACTCCCCCATTTCGACGACCTCCTCTTCCTCGGCGCGTCGATGTCGCGCTACCCTCTGGAGGGCTACCGCGAGAAGTGCGGCACCGATGTGGTGTTGGGCGCACGGAACGCCAAATACCCACTGCACCTGGATATCCCGGTCACCATCGCCGGCATGTCGTTCGGGGCGCTGTCCGGCCGCGCCAAGGAGGCGCTCGGACGCGGCGCCTCAGAAGTGGGTACGTCGACCACCACGGGAGACGGCGGCATGACGCCCGAGGAACGTGGCCACTCCAAACACCTTGTCTACCAATACCTGCCGAACCGGTACGGAATGAACCCGGACGACCTACGCCGCGCCGACGCCATCGAGGTGGTACTCGGCCAGGGCGCCAAGCCCGGTGGTGGCGGAATGCTGCTGGGCCAGAAGGTCTCCGAACGGGTCGCCGGGATGCGCGACCTGCCACAGGGCATCGACCAGCGCTCGGCGTCGCGGCACCCCGACTGGACCGGCCCTGACGACCTGACCATCAAGATCAACGAGCTCCGTGAGATCACCGATTGGGAGAAGCCGATCTACGTCAAGGTCGGCGCATCGCGCACGTACTACGACGTCAAACTCGCGGTCCACGCCGGCGCCGACGTCGTCGTGGTCGACGGCATGCAGGGCGGCACCGCGGCCACCCAAGAGGTGTTCATCGAGCACGTCGGCATCCCCACCCTGGCCGCAGTACCGCAAGCCGTGCAGGCCCTGCAGGAACTCGGCGTACACCGCAAGCCCGACGGCGTGCAATTGATCGTGTCCGGCGGCATCCGCACCGGCGCCGACGTCGCGAAAGCACTGGCGCTGGGAGCCGACGCCGTCGCGATCGGCACCGCTGCATTGATCGCGCTCGGCGACAACCACCCGAAGTACGAGGCCGAGTACGCCCAACTCGGCTCGGCAGCAGGGTTTTTCGACGACTTCCAGGACGGCCAGGACCCAGCAGGCATCACCACGCAGGATCCGGTGTTGCAGCAGGCGCTGGACCCGGTCGACGGCGGCCGCCGCGTCGCCAACTACCTGCGCGTCTTGACGATGGAGGCACAGACCATCGCACGCGCCTGCGGCAAGGCACACGTCACGCACCTGGAGCCTGAGGACATGGTTGCCGTGTCCATCGAAGCCGCCGCCATGGCGCGGGTGCCGTTGGCCGGCACGTCGTGGATCCCGGGCCACTCCGCGGCAGGTGGTTTCTGATGGCGTCGAAAGCCGTGATCATCGGTGGCGGCCTCATCGGACTGTCCATCGCACACTCCCTGACTCAGCGCGGGCTCACGGATATCCTTGTCCTGGAACGGCATCAGCTGGCCAGCGGCGGCACCGGAAAATCATCGGGCATCGTCCGCGCCCACTACGGTGTGCCGTCGATCGCCGCGATGGCCTGGCGCAGCCTGCCGGTGATCGAACAGCTGGGAGACGCCGTCGGCTTCCGCCAGGTCGGCTACACCGTGCTCGTCGGTGACGAGAACGTCGACGCCCTGAGCGCGAACACGGCCATGCATCAATCGCTCGGCGTCGAGGTCGAACTGATCGACACCGACACCCTGCAGAAACTGTGGCCGATGCTCGAAACCTCCGATGTGGCACTGGCTTCCTACGAACCACGCGGCGGATTCGCCGACGCCACCCAGCTGGCACTGCACTTCGGGCAGGCAGCCCGGGCGGCGGGGGCCAGGATCCGGCAGAACACGCCCGTCGCCCGCGTCGTGACAGCCGGCGACAAGGTCACCGGGGTCATGCTGGAGAACGGTGACCTCATCGACGCCGATCTGGTGATCGTGGCCAACGGCTGGTGGTCGGCAAAGTTGTTGGCCGCCATGGGCATCGACTTTCCCATCGAGGCGTATCGATCGGAACTGCTGATCGTCGACGCCGGCACACCGCTGCCGGACCTGCCGGTGATCTCCGACTTGATCAGCCTGCAGTACTGCCGCGTCGAAGGCTCCGGCCAGTTTCTGGTCGGCAACAGCGACCACGCCGACTTCCAGAAGAAGTTCGTCGACCCGGACAACTACTCGAATGTCGCGGCGGAGGCATCCGTCCTGGCCTACGGCGAAAAGGTGATGCACCGGTTCCCCGGCTTCCCCGAGCCGGCGGTGACCCACACCTACGCCGGCGTGTATGACGTTCCGCCGGACTGGAATCCGGTGATCGCGCCGGTCGGTGGGGTCGACGGGTTGATCCTGGCGGCCGGGTTCGCCGGTCACGGATTCAAGATCAGCCCCGCGGTCGGTGAGCTGGTCGCGGATCTGGTATTCGAGGGCGACAGCACCGATCCGGATATCCCGGCCACGGACTTCCGGCTGGAACGGTTCGCCGAAGGCAAGCCGCTCAACAGCCTGCACCCGTACGCCGGTGCGGGCGAGATGCGCTGATCACGTCACCCTGAATCTCTCTGCCAAGAAGGATCTTTCATGCCTGACACCGTCACCTCGTTGCTTGCCGAGATCGCCGGCACCGGCGTCGACAACCAGCGCGGCGGCTACACCCGGCCCGTCTATTCGACCGCCGAGCTCGACCTGCGGTCGTGGTTCGTCGCGCACGCGGCAAAGCGCGGCCTGGACATCGAGACCGACCGCAACGGGATCATCTGGGCCTGGTCGGGCGGAGTCGGCGACGACGCCGTCGTCACCGGCAGTCACCTGGATTCCGTGCCCGGCGGCGGCGCCTACGACGGGCCGCTCGGGGTGGCGTCGGCGTTGGTCGCTTTCGATCTACTGGCCGCCCGCGGTGTCGGCGGGCGGCGGGCCATCGCGGTGTTCCCCGAGGAGGAGGGCTCACGTTTCGGGGTCGCGTGCCTGGGCTCGCGGCTGCTGACCGGAGCGATCGACCCGGACCGGGCCCGATCACTGACCGACAGCAGCGGAACCACATTCGCCGAGGCAAGTCGTTGTGCCGGAATCGATCCCGCTCATCTGGGGCCCGATCCAGACATGGTGCGGCGGATCGGGACGTTCGTGGAACTCCATGTCGAACAGGGCCGCGGGCTGATCGATCTGGGCAGGCCGGTGGCTGTCGCGTCGTCCATCCTCGGCCACGGCCGGTGGCGGTTGTCCTTCACCGGTGCGGGCAACCACGCCGGCACCACGCTCATGACGGACCGGGCCGATCCCATGGTGGCCGCCGCCCGGCTGATCACCGCCGTCCAGTCACAGGCGCGGGCCATCAGCGGCGCACGCGCCACCGTCGGCCGGATCGTCCCGGTGCCCGGCGGCACCAACGTCATCGCCTCGCGTGTGGATCTCTGGCTGGACGTACGTCACCCCGAGGACGCGGTGACCAAGTTCCTGGTGCACGAGATCGCGGAGGCCGCCAATGCCGCTGCCGCCGGCGAGGGCTGTGGTGTCACGATGACCGAGGAATCATTCAGCGCCACCGTCGATTTCGATTCGTCGTTGCGTGACGGGCTGAGCGCTACGCTCGATGACGCGCCGATACTGGGCACCGGCGCGGGGCATGATGCCGGAGTCTTGAAGGATCACGTGCCCACCGCAATGTTGTTCGTGCGCAACCCCACCGGCGTCTCCCACGCGCCGTCCGAAGCGGTCGAGAACGCGGATGCCGAAGCCGGCTCGGTCGCTCTGGCCGACAGCCTGCAGCACCTCATCGAGGCCCAGTCGGCCCGTACCGACCCCGACGCGCGTCGTCTACTGACAGTGGACGTTGATGCGTTACGGTTGACAAGTGGAGAACGACGAAACGCTACTTCGCAATGCGGGCACCACCCGTAACCGACGGCCCGACGACAAGGTCGAAGAACTCGAGCTCGAGGTCGCCATCGCGCGCAATGTTCGTCAGCTGCGCCACAATTCGGGTCTGTCGGTCGGAGAGATGGCCGCCCGCATCGGCATCTCCAAGGCCATGCTGTCCAAGGTCGAGAATGCCCAGACGTCCTGCTCGCTGAGCACCCTCGCGCTGCTGTCCAAAGGTTTCGACGTACCGGTGACCTACCTGTTCCGCGGCGCCGACACCGAACGGCCCGCGTCGTTCGTCAAAGCCGGCAAGGGCACCCCGATCGTCCGCAGCGGCTCGCAGGCCGGCCACGAATACGAACTACTGGGTGGGCTCCGCGGCGAGCACAAACGCCTGGAATGCCTGATGGTGACGCTCAACGAGG
Organism: Mycobacterium sp. SMC-17; assembly: GCF_045310915.1. NCBI lineage: Bacteria > Bacillati > Actinomycetota > Actinomycetes > Mycobacteriales > Mycobacteriaceae > Mycobacterium > Mycobacterium sp. SMC-17. The sequence goes on from NZ_JBJIAK010000044.1 coordinate 20,499, forward strand.
ACAGTGAGGTCTATCCACTGTTCCAGCATCCCGGGACCGAATTCATCTACATGCTCGACGGCGTCATGGACTACGGCCACGGCCGGTCCGAGTATCGACTCGAGCCCGGCGACTCACTGCAGTTCGACGGTGAGGGCGTCCACGGGCCCACCCGGCTCATCCGTCTGCCGATCCGTTTTGTGTCGGTCATCGCATTCCCCGACGGCGCGATATAGGTAACAGGCCCAGAGCCCGCGATCGGACTGCCCGTTGCCCCGCGGCCCTTTAGGGTTGGCGACATGACAGGGGGCCTACTACCCGTCGGACAGACCAGGGTGCAGCCGGTTTTTGCCGACGTCGACACCGGCGTAGACGACGCGATGGCACTGGCCTACCTGCTGGCCAGCGCCGACGCCGAACTGGTGGGCATCGCGTCCACCGCGGGCAACGTCCCGGTCGACCAGGTATGCGTCAACAATCTGGGGCTGCTGCAGTTGTGCGGCGTCGGCCCCATCCCGGTGTCCAGGGGCTCGAGCGTCCCGCTGGTCGCGCCGTTGCGCACCGCCGAGGACACACACGGCCCGCAGGGACTCGGTTATGCGGAACTGCCCGAGCCCGACGCCGAGTCCGAAATCGGCGGCGTGCTCACCGACTACGACGCCGCCGAGGCCTGGATCCAGGCCGCACGCGAGTACCCCGGCGAGTTGATCGGTCTCGTCACCGGCCCGCTGACCAACTTCGCGCTGGCGCTGCGGCAGGAGCCGTCGCTCCCCCGGCTGCTGCGACGCCTGGTGATCATGGGCGGCGCCTTCGACTACCGGGGCAACACCACGCCGGTGTCCGAATGGAACATCAGCGTCGACCCGGAGGCCGCCGCCGAGGTGTTCTCGGTGTGGGGCGCGGCGTGGGGTCTGGAGGACCCCACGCATCTGCCAATAGTGCTGGGGCTCAACCTGACCGAGAACGTCGCGATGACACCGTCGCTGTTGAGCCGGCTGGCTACCGCAGCGGGTGGACCGTCGTCGCCGATGAGTGTGCTGGACGATCGCGGGACACGGTCGACGTCATCCAACCCGCTGATCCGGGTGCTGGAAGACGCCATGCGGTTCTACTTCGAGTTCCATTTCGACCAGGGCGAGGGCTACCTGGCGCACCTGCACGACCCGCTCGCGGCGGCGGTGGCGCTCGACCCGGACATCGTCCGGTACCAGCAGGCGACGGTCGACGTGGAACTGCTGGGCACGTTGACGCGCGGCATGACGGTCGCCGACTGGCGCGGACACTGGGGACGCCAGCCCAATGCCCACATCGGCATCGAGGTCGACCCGGTGGCGTTCTTCGATCGGTTCATCGAGCGCGTCGGGGCCTTCGCATCCAAGTTGTGAGGGGTGTTCCGACGACTCCGCGAGCAGGCGCAAAACTGTCTTTTCCGAACGGAATTCGACAGTTTTGCGTTCCCCCGCAAGCGGGAGGTGCCCCCAGCTCGCGGCGGGAGCTCAGTCGTCGGTGACGGTGATCTTGACGTCGATGTTGCCGCGGGTGGCGTTGGAGTAGGGGCAGACCTGGTGGGCCTTGTCCGCCAGCTCCTGCGCAGCGTCGTGCTCCAGGTTGGGCAGGGTGATCTCCAGCTCGACCGCCAGGCCGAATCCGCCGTTGTCCAGCTGGCCGAGCGAAACCCGAGCTCCCACAGACGAATCGGTGACATCAGCCTTGGCTTCGCGGGCCACCAGGCGCAGCGCCGAGTGGTAGCAGGCGGCGTAGCCGATGGCGAAAAGCTGCTCGGGGTTGGTGCCGTTGCCGCTGCCACCCATCTCCTTCGGGATGGCCAGATCCAGGTCCAGCTTGCCGTCGGAAGTGCGGCCGTGGCCGTCGCGACCTTCGCCGGTGGCCAGGGCTTCTGCGGTGTACAGCGTCTTCATGTCGATCTCCTTGTGGTGGTTGGTGCCAGTGACGCGGGTTGCGTCGGTAAATCAGTGCGATGCGGTGAGCGCATCGGTCAATCGGTGAATCGCGTCGCGCAGATCCGCGGCTTCCTGCTCGGTGATGCCGGTCTGGGCGCCCAGCTTCTCGGGGATGCACTGGGCCTTTCCCTCGAGCTTGCGGCCGGCCGGGGTGAGGGTCACCTCGACCTGGCGCTCGTCCTGCAACGACCGTTCACGACGGATGAATCCATTGGCTTCCAACCGTTTCAGTAGCGGTGAGAGAGTGCCCGAATCCAGCTGCAGCCGCTCACCCAGGCGCCCGACCGTGACCCGATCCTCTTCCCACAGCACCAGCAGCACGAGGTACTGCGGGTAGGTGAGGTTCAGCTCGGCCAGGATCGGCCGGTAGGCCGCTGTCATCGCCCGCGACGCCGAGTACAAGGCGAAGCAGAGCTGACGGTCCAAGGTGAGTGCGTCCACACGAAGAACTGTAGCCCACAATTCAGTTGTGCACAACCATAATTTTGTCGTGCTGCCGGCAGGCCTCGAAGATGTCGCTGGTTCGGGTACTTCCGGCGGTGCCACAGTCCGCCCATCCCCGAGGGGTGCTACGGCGAATGTGCAGTTTCGGACGGTGAATCTGCGAAATGTCGAACGAAACCTGCACATTCGTCATAGGAAGCGATGGGGCAACCATTGGGTGCCGCCCCGCCCAGGAACTCCACGGTTCGAACTACAGCGCCGGCCTATTCATAAACCCCCTCCACATACCACCGCCGCTGTCGATAGCAGAGGAGCAGCGCACGGCTCTCCCCTTCATCTCCGAGCAGCACCTGAACCCGGGCCGTGCGGCCCTTCCCCCGCTCCGGATCCCACCAGCGTTCGTCGACCGGCCACGGCCCCGCCCACCAGCGCAACGCCCCGCGGTAACCCGAACCCGTCAGCCCCACCGGATCGGTGGAGAACATGCCCCGGTCCGTCACCCGAACCGAATCACCGCGTACGTCAACAAGTTCCACCGGGTCATCCAGCAGGACCACCGGAGCCGGCTCCGGCAGGCGCCCGGGCCACGGCTGGGTCGGATCATTCAACGGCACCACCTCATCACCCAGCGGCGTGAGTGTGATGCGCTCGGCGGGCCCCCGTCCACCACTGAGCACCGGCACCTGCACCGCCTCCGGCCCGAGCAGACCCTGGACCCGCACCAGCGCCCGCCGGGCGCGCATCCGGTCGTCATCTCCGGAAGATCCCCACAACGGCAACTGCAATGCCGCGGCCGAGACGACCTCGACCGGATGCAGCCGCAACACCGTGATGGGTCCGGTGGGCCCGGCGCCGCCCAGTCCCCGCCTGGTCAGCCAACCGTCCAGCTGCCACCGCACCCGGTCCGCGGTGGCATCCTCGGTCAGCGGCTCGGCACACCGCCAAACCCGTTGCAGTTCCTCACCGTTGGCGGTCACCGCATCGATGGCCAGCCGAGTGCACCCCACCCCGGCGGACTCCAGGCTGCGGTGCAACTGGCTTGCCAGCGAGCGTCCGGCGAATGCCGCCGCGTCCACCCGGTCGATCGGCGGGTCGCAGTCCATCACGGCGTCGAGGTCCGCCGGCGTCTCCGGTCCCGACGGGCGGCGCGCCGGTTCACCCCGCGAAAACCGGTGCGCGACCACGGCATCGGTACCGAACCGGGACGCCACGTCGGTCCGGGACAACGCGGCGAACTGCCCAATGGTTCGGATACCCATGCGCCACAACAAGTCCGCCAGTTCTTCCCGGCCCTCACCGGACAGGCTCGGTTCGGTGGCCAACTGCCGGATGGACAATTCTGCGAGAAACTGCGCATCCTCACCCGGCGCGAGGATGCGCCCCGCCCGGGCCGCGAAGACCGCCGTGGGCAGCTGGTCGGCGATGCCCACCTGGCATTCGACCCCGGCCGCACCCACCGCGTCGACCAATCGTTCAGCCGCGGTCTGCTCCGACCCGAAATACCGGGCCGCGCCACGCACCGGCAATACCAGCAGCCCCGGCCGCAGGACCTCTGCGCGCGGCACGACCTCGTCGACCGCAGCCGTCACCCCCTCGAAATGACGGGCATCCCGCGCCGGATCGGCGGTGGCGACGTGCAATTGCGGACAGCGTGCCTGAGCTTCCCTGCGCCGCAACCCCCTTCGGACGCCCGATGCCCGCGCCGACGCCGAACAGGCCGCCACCCGGTTCGCCAGAGTGACCGCCACCGGTTCGGTCACCGGCAGCCCGGCCGCCACCGCCGCCGCCACCGCGGGCCAGTCCATGCACCAGATGGCCAACACCCGGGACATCTCAGCCACCCACCGCTCGCAGCGGACGCATCGAGCGGCCGCGGGCCCGCGTGTCCAGCCGCACCCGGCCGATCCGCCCGCACCCCGGCACCGGGTCCCCGTCGCCCGCTCCGACCACCTCGTACCCGCGGACCCTGGCCTCCAGCCGGGCCGTCGCCCCGGGCCAGTCGCCGTCGGTGACCAGCAGGGTGCACTCGCGCTGCCGGGCCCGGGACGCCACCACCCGCGCCCGGCCGGCCGGAACGGACTTGCCACCCAGCCCGAGCAGCACCAGGTCGAGCCCGTCCATGAGCACCGCGGCCACCTCCACCGGGTCCGGCCCCGGGTCCGGGATGAGCGCGATGCGTTCCAGGTCGGCCCCCATCTCCACCGCGGCCAGCAGCCCGACCTTGGGCTGACCGACGATGGCCGCATACCCACCGGCCGCCGTCACCGCGGCCACCATTCGCAACGGCAGCGAGCGGGCCCCCGAGAGCACCGCGACCGTGCCGCGGGGCAACACGTCAGGCAGCAGCTCAGACTGCAGATCCGACGGTTCCAGCAAACTTTCGGCAACCTTCGGGGCAGGCTCGGACCGTCCCCGGTCCCGGCCGCGCAAACCCGCGGGTCCCGACATCTCGGCGATCTTGCGCCGGAGTTGTTCCAGCTGGTCAGCGCGGTCAATCTGGCTATTCGCCAGACTGGTCACAGCCGCCACAACAACACCTCCCGCACCATCAGACACTGTCAATATTCGAATATTTGTTCGATATCGTGAGTAAACACCCACCCACCGACACGGTCAAGCCGCCGGTGACCCACAACACCGCCATCGCAGCGTTCTGACCTGTACGCTCATAACTGGAATAGGTCCGGAAATCCCGCTCGGGGCTTGGTGGACCGCTGCGCTAGTGGAAGGGCATGCATCATGCGTTCGAATCGTCTGGTCCACCGCGTCGCCGCCGCAGCGGGAGGCACCGCACTCATCGCGATGATCGGCCTCACCGCCGGCTGCGGCGAGGAGAAGAAGACCCCCGAGGCGCCGTCGACCACCACCACGACCACGACCACATCGGCGGTCACCCCGACCGAGAAGTCGCTCAGCCCGAACGGCGGCAACCTGTTCACCCCGTCGGTCACCGCCAACCCGGCGCCCACCGCCACACCGGGCACGCACCGCAACTGACAACCAACCCGGGTTGCCTACCGGCCCAGCAGAATCCGGGTTCGCGCTACCGTTGGTACATGCCATCGCCGAATCGGACACCACCCCGGCGATGGCTGGTTGGCCTGGCGCTTGCCGCCACGCTGACGATGGTGGTCGTCAACCTGCCCACCCCGGGTCGGCCGACCACGGCGTCAGACCAGCCGTCGGGCACCATCGACGGTCCCTTCGCGTCGCTACTCGCCTCCTCGACCGATCTCGGGCCCGCTCATCCGCAGCGCGTCCAGCTCACCGCCACGCTCGATGCGAACCATCGACCGGACGCGCTGATCAATTGGGCTGAGCTGCAACGCCTTTCGGTGCGCTGGCGCCCCGGCGACAACTGGGCCGTCGTCGAAGGCGACCCCGACCGGATGGGCGCCGCCTTCGGCGTCGAGGTGCACGACTATCGCGGCCGGCGTGGACAGGAGTTCTACGCCGCGCCGCAGCAACCCCAGCTCCCCACCGAACTACAAGGCACGGTCGCCGAATTGGGCCGGATCCTCAGCTACACCCCGCACCACGATTCGGCACCGCAGGACCCGCCGCAGGGTGTCCCGGAACGCGGACTGACCCCGAGCCACCTGCTCAGCGCCTACCACGCCGACAAGTTGAGCGCCGCCGGCCACACGGGCAAGGGCACCACGGTGGTGGTCTTCGCTTTCAACGGTTACGACCAAGCCGACCTGGACCAGTTCTCCACCACCTTCGGCCTGCCCAAGTTCACCCCGACCCTCATCGGCGGGCAGCCCGGCGACGAGCGCGGTGAGACCACCATGGACCTCGAGGTGATCCATGCCATCGCCCCCGACGCACGGCTGGTCGTGGTCAACGCCCGTCCCACGGTCACCGGTGACGGCGCCTACGTGAAGATCGGCGAGATGTTCGAGCAGACCGACCGTGATTTCCCCGGCGCGATCTGGAGCCTGTCGATCGGCTGGGGCTGCGACAAACTGACCACCGCGGCCGACCTCGCTCCCGTCCGCTCGGCGTTGGCCGCCGCAGAAGCGCACGGCACCACGGCATTTGACGCCAGCGGCGACCTGGCCGGACTGGAATGCAAGGGCGGCGACGACTGGGACTCCCCTCCCGGCCCCGCCGACATCGGGCTGGATTCGGTGGCGTCGCTGCCCGAGATGACCAACGTCGGCGGCAGCACCCTGTCCACCGATGCCGAGGGCAGGTGGGTGGACGAACAGGCCTGGTTCAACGTCCCGCTCTCCCAGGGCACCGGCGGCGGGGTCTCCGCACTGTTCGACCAGCCACGCTGGCAGGCGGCCGCGGCGAACCAGGTCGACCCGAAACGCAGCGCCGGCAAGCGCATGACGCCGGACATCTCGGCCGTCGCCGATCCCTACACCGGCGTGCGGATCGTGGTGGACAAGGAGGTGGTCGTCGGGGGCGGCACCTCGCAGTCCGCGCCGATCTGGGCCGGGCTGACGGCCGTCATGACGCAATACCTCACCGCCAACGGCGGACGGCCCATCGGTGCGCTCAACCCGCTGCTGTATCGGATCGCCACCGGCGCCCCACGACCGGCATTCCGCGATATCACCTTGGGCGGCAACGCCGTTGACACGGCGGGCCCGGGCTACGACCTGGTCAGCGGTCTCGGCACCCCGAACGTGGAGAACCTGGCGGAAAACCTGTTGTTGCTGCAGAAGGTGACGCAATGACCACCCAGCTCGAAGACCGGCCGATGATGGAGTGCGAGGTCTGCCAGCTGGACGTCCCGGCCGGCGAGTACTGCGGCCTGTGCGGCGCGCCGCTGAGCGAACACCGTCACGACGGACCGCATTGGCTGCGGGCGCGGTCGTTCAGCGCCGCGCCCGGCCAGCATCTGCTTCGCCTGTCGATCACCAGCTCGCTGTTCCCGCACCTGTCCCCGCGGTCGCGCACGTCGTTCATGCTCGGGCTCGTCGCCCTGGTGCTCGCCCTGGTCGCCACCGCGATGCTCCGCCTGCCCGGCGCGCTCGTCGCCGTCGCCGTCCTCGGGCTGCCCGTGATCTTCGGAATCTATCTCCGGGAATCGGAATTCAACCAGGACGCACCGCGGGGCAACCTCTGGCTGACCGCCGGTCTCGCCGTCGGACTGGGCGTCGGATGGGCGCTGCTCACCGGAGCGGTGGCCGCCCGGTCTTACGGCATCCCGCTCGGTGCGGGCATCGCGGCGGCCCGCATGCTGCGCACCGGCCTCGGCGCCACGCTCGGTGGCCTCCTGCTGATGCAGGTGCCCACACTGGTGATCCGTCTGGTCCGGCCCGGCCATCGAGAAGCCTTGCACGGCTACGCCATCGGCGCCCACGCCGCCATCTATTTCACCGCGGCGGCAACCCTGACCCGGCTGGCCCCGCAGTTCGGCACCGGCATGGTCAACCGCGACCGCCCGCTGCAAGGCCTGTTGGTCGAAGCCGGTATCCGCGGCCTGGCCACTCCCATCATCGCCGCCACCGTCGGCGGCCTGATCGGTGCGGCGCTGTGGTTCACCCGGCCACCGAACAAGGCGCACCAACATCGAGGCTACGTCCGGCTGACGCTGACCCTGATCGCGGTGATCGTCGCCGTGGTCTACGCCCTGCTCGGCCTGATCGACGCGGTCCAGCTGCCCCAGTTCGTTCAGCTGGCAATGTATTTCGCGCTCACCCTCGTCGCACTGCTGGCGTTGCGCGTCGGACTGCACCTGGCGCTGCTGCACGAGGCCCACGACGACTACAACATGGACGAGCCGCTGCTGTGTACCCAGTGCGGCCACGTCGTGCCCGACGCCCCGTTCTGCGCGGCCTGCGGCGCCGCCACCCGGGCGTCGTCACGGGCCGCACGGCACAGCCAGCGCGCCGACCGCCCGGCACCCGCCGACAGCTTGACGGTGGGGCTCCTCCCCGGCTACTCGCTGCACGCGCCTGCCTACGCGACGACGCCGACCCGGACCACGAAACGCGTTCAGGTGACACTGATCTTCGTCCTCGCCGCGGTGGTGCTGGCCGCTCTCTTGGTAGGGGTGTCCGGGCTCTTGGAGAAGCCGGCCGTGCGGTACGTGTGCCCGCCGGAATGCGGCCATCCGCCCATGGGCCAGCCGGTGACCATCAACCCCCGGTTCACCGCACCCGACGGCTCGTTCAGCGTCGCCTACCCGGCGACCGGATCGGCGTACGAAGTGACCAAGGACGACCACGGCGTACTGGCCAAACTGCTCGCCGGCGATGGCGGGATGCTGCAGCTGTTCAGCCGGCCCGCGACCGGACGCCAGCCGAAAGACATTGCGGCCGAACTGGTCAAGTCGACCTATCCGGATGCCAAGACCGCGTACGAGATTCCGAACGCCATGGTCGGCTACCAGACGGGCTACGGCGTCGTCGCCGACTGGTATCCGCAGGGCGCGAGCCGCCAGTACTCCCGGATGCGGCTGCTGGTGCTCGTCGCCGTCAAGAACGACCTGGCACTGATCGCCGCGGCCTCGGGTCCGTACCACCGTTTCGGTCCCGACTTCGGTTCCGGGAAACCGTCCGCGGTCGGCCTGCAGCTGGCCCTGGATATGGGCCAGTACGTCAACAGCTTCGCGTGGCGGGGCGACCCGGCGCGCTGAGCCGCACCCGTCAGCGGAGGGGGATCACTCCCACTCGATGGTGCCCGGCGGCTTGCTGGTGATGTCCAGCACCACGCGGTTCACCTCGGGCACCTCGTTGGTGATGCGAGTCGAAATACGTTCCAGCACTTCGTAAGGCACGCGGGTCCAGTCGGCGGTCATGGCGTCCTCACTGGACACCGGGCGCAGCACGATCGGATGTCCGTAGGTCCGCCCGTCGCCCTGCACACCGACCGAGCGCACGTCGGCGAGCAGCACCACGGGGCACTGCCAGATGCTCTGGTCCTGACCGGCCGCGGTGAGCTCCTCGCGGGCGATCGAGTCGGCGCGGCGCAGCGTGTCCAGCCGGGAGCCCGTCACCTCGCCGACGATCCGGATACCCAGACCCGGGCCCGGGAACGGTTGGCGCCCAACGATTTCCTCGGGCAGGCCGAGCTCGCGGCCGACGGCGCGCACCTCGTCCTTGAACAGCAGCCGCAGCGGCTCGACGAGTTTGAACTTGAGGTCCTCGGGCAGACCGCCGACGTTGTGGTGGCTCTTGATGTTGGCCGTACCGGTGCCACCGCCCGATTCCACGACGTCCGGGTAGAGCGTGCCCTGCACCAGGAATTCGATCTCGGACTCGCTCGATCCCAGGGTGTCGCGCACCGCGCCCTCGAAGGCCCGGATGAACTCGCGGCCGATGATCTTGCGCTTGCCTTCGGGGTTGGTCACACCCGACAGGGCGTCGAGGAAGCGGTCGGCTTCGTCGACGGTGACGAGCTTGGCACCGGTCGCGGCGACGAAGTCGCGTTCGACCTGCTCACGCTCCCCCGCGCGCAGCAGGCCGTGGTCGACGAACACACAGGTCAGTCGGTCGCCGATGGCGCGCTGCACCAGCGCGGCCGCGACCGCCGAGTCGACGCCGCCCGACAGGCCGCAGATGGCCTGGCCGTCGCCGATCTGCTCGCGCACCTGCTCGACCAGCTGGTCGGCGATGTTGGCCGCGGTCCAGGTCGCGCCGATGCCGGCGAAGTCGTGCAGGAACCGGCTGAGCACCTGCTGGCCGTGCGGCGAGTGCATCACCTCGGGGTGGTACTGGACACCGGCCAGCTTGCGGGCCCGGTCCTCGAAGGCGGCGACCGGGGCGCCGGGGCTGCTGGCCACGACGTCGAATCCGGCGGGCGCCGCGGTGACCGCGTCGCCGTGGCTCATCCACACCGGCTGCGTGCCCGGCAGGCCTGAATGCAGTTCTCCGCCGGAGACTTTCAGCTCGGTCCGGCCGTATTCACTGGTGCCGGTGTGCGCCACGGTGCCGCCGAGCGCCTGCGCCATGGCCTGGAACCCGTAGCAGATGCCGAACACCGGGACGCCCAGGTCGAAGATCGCCGCGTCCAGTTGCGGCGCGCCGTCTTCGTAGACGCTGGACGGCCCACCGGACAGCACGATGGCCTGCGGGTTCTTGGCCTTGATGTCCTCGACCGTCGCGGTATGCGGCAGCACCTCGGAGAACACCCGAGCCTCGCGGACCCGGCGGGCGATCAGCTGCGCGTACTGCGCACCGAAGTCGATGACCAGAACGGGCTGTGAAGCTGGTGTTTGCACCCGCCCAGTCTAGTGGTGGGCAGCCGGCGGCTCTGCCAACCGCTCGGCTGCGGCGCCCACGGCGGCGCGGACGTCGTCATCGGTCATCTCGCCGAGCCCCAGCGCGGGCCGCAGGAATGGCCCCAGCAGTCGCCAGCCGAGTTGCAGCGCGATGATGTTGCCCACCGCGAGCCGGGCCTGATTCTCGTCGGCGTACCGGGGCAGGAATTCGTCGAGCAGGCGCGCCATGTTGGGAAATGTGGTCTGCAACTCCCCGACCGGGTAGCCGTCGAGCGCGGCCCGGGCGATCACCCGGAGCTGTCGGTCGACTGCCGCGTCGATCACGTCGGCCGGCGCATCGGTGTCGATCAGGCCCTTGAGCCGTTGCCCGAGATGGTCCAGCACCGCTCCGACCAGCTGATCCTTGGAGCCGAGGTGCCGGAACACCAGACCGTGGTTGACGTTCGACTTCGCGGCGATGTCCCGGATCGACGTGGCGGCGGGACCGCGTGCGGCGAACAGCTCCGATGCGGCCTCGAGGACGGCCGCGACGACCTCGTCCCGGCCCACTGGCACGCCTGTAGTCATGTGGCTACACTAGCGCCCACGTGCTGTAGTCAATTGACTACAGTCGCCTTGGCCGAAAGGAACGTCATGCTCAACGCCACGAAACTGACCAGCAAGATCGGTGCCGTCATCGACGGCGTCCGACTGGGCGGTGACCTCTCCCCCGAGACCATCGCCGAGATTCGCGCCGCGCTGCTGGAGCACAAGGTCATCTTCTTCCGCGGTCAGGACCATCTCGACGACGCGCAACAGCAGGCCTTCGGGGAACTGATGGGTGACTTGGTCGGCCATCACTCGATGAAGCGCGCCGACGCACCGAAGATCACCCCGATCGACTCGGAGTACGGCAAGGCCAACCGCTGGCACACCGACGTGACGTTCATGCCCGACTACCCCTCGGCATCGGTGCTCCGCGCCGTCACCCTGCCGACCTACGGCGGTTCCACCCTCTGGGCCTCCACCGTCGCGGCCTACGAGGCGCTGCCCGCCCCGCTCAAGGCGCTGGCGGAGAACCTGCGGGCCGTGCACTCCAACCGGTTCGACTACCTCAAGGACGTCACCGTGGACACGACCCACCTCACCGACGAGCAGAAGGGCTACCAGGCCGAATTCCAGAAGCCCGACTTCCGCACCGAGCACCCGGTGGTGCGGGTCCACCCCGAGACCGGGGAACGCGCCCTCGTGGCCGGCCAGTTCGTCCGCGGCTTCGTCGGCCTGGACAGCTACGAGTCGGCCGCCCTGCTGGAACTGCTGCAGCGACGAATCACCATGACAGAGAACACCGTTCGCTGGAACTGGCAGCCCGGCGACGTCGCGATGTGGGACAACCGGGCCACCCAGCACCGCGCCGTCGACGACTACGACGGCCAGCACCGGCTGATGCACCGCGTCACCCTGACCGGCGACGTCCCCGTCGACATCCACGGAACGCCCAGCCGCGTGATCAGCGCGGCATAGCGACGACGAATAACCGGGCCGAAAAGCGGGAAAGGACACAGCAGAACCGCTCCCGACCGAAAGAGCAACCATGCTGGGTCTCCCCGACGCCGTGCACGCCTGCCTGTTCGACCTCGACGGCGTCCTGACCGACACCGCGAGCGTGCACAAGAAGGCCTGGAAGGCGATGTTCGACGACTATCTGCGGCACCGCGCCGAACGCGACGGCGAACCGTTCGTCCCGTTCGACAGTCACGACTACCTGCAGTACGTCGACGGCAAGCCGCGCCAGGACGGCGTCCGCGCATTTCTGCGCAGCCGCGGCGTCGACCTCCCCGAGGGCGACCCTGACGACCCGCCCGGCGCCGAGACCGTCGCCGGACTCGGGAACCGCAAGAACGAGATGTTCCAGCAGGTGCTGCACGACGACGGCATCGAGGCGTTCAGCGGATCCCGGAAGTATCTGGAGGCGGTCGCCGCTGCCGGACTCGGCATCGCGGTCGTGTCGTCGAGCGCCAACACCCGTCAGGTGCTCGACGCGACCCGACTGTCGCGGTTCGTCCAACAGCGGGTCGACGGTGTGACCCTGCGGGACGAGCACATCGCGGGCAAACCGGCACCGGATTCGTTCCTGCGGGCCGCACAACTGCTGGGCGTCGAACCGGCGGCGGCCGCCGTCTTCGAAGACGCCCTGGCCGGTGTCGCGGCCGGCCGAAACGGCAGATTCGGGTACGTCGTCGGAGTGGACAGAGCCGATCAAGCCGCGCAACTACGCGACAGCGGCGCAGACGTCGTGGTCCGCGACCTGGCCGAGCTGCTGTAGGCCGACGATGATCACTCAGGACTCATTTCCCGTCGAGCCATGGCAGGTCCGCGAGACCCAACTGGACCTCGAGCTGTTGGCGCAGTCGGAGTCGGTGTTCGCATTGTCCAACGGACACATCGGCTTTCGCGGCAATCTCGACGAAGGGGAACCGCACGGGCTGCCCGGCACCTATCTCAACTCGTTCTACGAAACCCGGCCGCTGCCGTACGCCGAAAGCGGATTCGGCTATCCCCAGGGCGGCGAGACCATCGTCGACGTCACCAACGGCAAGATCATCCGCCTACTGGTCGACGACGAGCCCTTCGACGTCCGGTACGGCGAACTCCTCGACCACGAGAGAATTCTGGATCTGCGTGCCGGCACCCTCTCGCGCACTGTGCATTGGCGCTCACCGGCCGGAAAACAGGTGCGCGTCAAGTCGGTTCGGCTGGTCTCGCTGGCCCAGCGCAGCGTCGCGGCCATCGAATACATCGTCGAGGCCATCGACGAATTCGCCCGCGTCACAGTGCAATCGGAGTTGGTCGCCAACGAGGACCAGCCGCAGACCTCGTCGGATCCCCGCGTCGCGGCGGCCCTCGCCAATCCCCTGCAGGCGATACACCACGAACACAACCAACACAGCGGCCTGCTGATCCACCAGACCAAGCGCAGTGGCCTGATGATGGCCGCCGCGATGGACCACGAGATCGAGGTCCCGGGCCGTGTCGAGGTGAGCACCGACGCGCGCCCAGATCTGGCGCGTACCACCGTGATCTGCGGCCTGCGACCGGGTCAGCAACTGCGCATCGTAAAGTATCTGGCGTACGGCTGGTCGAGCCTGCGGTCACGGCCCGCGCTGCGCGATCAGGTCGCCGGTGCGCTGGCCGGCGCGCACTACAGCGGGTGGGAGGGCCTGCTGGATCTGCAGCGCGCCTATCTCGACGATTTCTGGGACAGCGCCGACGTCGAAGTCGACGGTGACCCCGACTGTCAGCAGGCCGTGCGGTTCGGGTTGTTCCACGTATTGCAGGCCAGTGCCCGCGCGGAATGCCGCGGCATCGCCGGGAAGGGGCTGACCGGAACCGGCTATGACGGTCACTCTTTCTGGGACACCGAAGGTTTCGTGCTGCCGGTGCTCACCTACACGAAACCGCATACCGTCGCCGACGCTCTGCGCTGGCGTGCTTCGATCCTGGGATTGGCGAAAAGCCGTGCGGCGGAACTGGGTTTACGCGGCGCGAGCTTCCCGTGGCGCACCATATCCGGACCCGAGTGCTCGGCGTACTGGCCGGCGGGCACCGCGGCGTGGCACGTCAACGCCGACATCGCGATGGCGTTCGAGCGCTACCGCAACGCCACCGGTGACCAATCCCTGGAAGTCGACTGCGGCCTGAACGTGCTGGTGGAGACGGCACGGTTGTGGATGTCGTTGGGACACCACGACCGGCACGGCGTCTGGCATCTCGACGGCGTCACCGGCCCCGACGAGTACACCGCGATGGTGCGCGACAACGTCTTCACCAATCTGATGGCGGCGCACAATCTGCGCGTCGCGGCCGACGCGTGCACGCGGCACCCCGACAACGCCTATGCCATGGGCGTGACCAACGAGGAGACCGCCGCCTGGCGCGACGCCGCAGCCGCCGCACATATCCCGTATGACGACGAACTCGCCGTGCATCCGCAGTGCGAGGGCTTCACCACCTTCGCGGAATGGAAGTTCACGCCCGACAGCGCTTATCCGCTGTTCCTGCACTACCCCTACGTGCGACTGTATCCGGCGCAGGTGATCAAGCAGGCCGACCTGGTGCTGGCCATGCAGTGGCAAGGGCACGCCTTCACCGCTCAGCAGAAGGCGCACAACGTCGACTACTACGAGCGGCGCACGGTCCGGGATTCCTCGCTGTCCGCGTGCACGCAGGCGGTGATGTGCGCCGAGGTCGGCCACCTGGAATTGGCGCACGACTATGCGTACGAGGCGGCCTTGATCGACCTCCGCGATCTGCACCACAACACCCGCGACGGGCTGCACATGGCATCCCTGGCCGGCGCCTGGATCGCGCTGGTCGCCGGTTTCGGGGGCCTGCGCGACGATGAAGGCATCCTCGCGCTCGACCCGCAGCTGCCGGACAGTCTGTCCCGGCTCCGATTTCGGTTGCGGTGGAGGGAGTTTCGGATCACCGTCGACGCGACGCACAACGAGGTGACGTACACCCTGCGCGACGGGCCCGACTCCACCCTGGAAATCCGCCATGCCGGATCCGACCTGACGCTGAGTACGCGCGAGCCGACCGTCGTCGATGTCAAGCGGCGGCAGTCGCTACTGCCCCCGCCGCCGCAACCGCCGGGCCGGGCGCCCACACACCGGCGGCTGCACACCGTCTGACCCCGAGGATTTGTGCACGATTTTCCGCGGCGACCGCGGAAAATCGTGCACAAATCCCAGTTAAACCGGGGTGATCGGCAACCGGCGCAGCGCGCCGGGAGCGTCGGCGGGGACGACGGGACGGTCCGGCGCGACCGGATCGATCCGCCGGTAGGGCTCACCCTGAGCCGGACGCGGGTCGTCCTGTCCCTTGTTCGGCCACAGCGACGCCGCCCGCTCGGCCTGCGCCGCGATCGAAAGTGACGGATTCACACCGAGATTCGCGGAAATCGAGGCGCCGTCGGTGACGAACAGCGTCGGGTAGTTGTAGACGCGGTGGTACGGGTCGATGACGCCGGTCGCCGCGCTGTCACCGATCGCCGCGCCGCCCAGGAAGTGGGCCGTCAGCGGGATGTTGAACAGCTCGCCCCACGTGCCGCCCGCGATACCGCCGACCTTCTCGGCCATGCGCCGGGTCGCCTCGTTGCCGACCGGAATCCAGGTCGGGTTGGGCTCGCCGTGGCCCTGCTTGGACGACATGATCCGGATGCCACCGGGCCCACGCTTGGTGAACGTGGTGATGGAGTTGTCGAGGTGCTGCATCACCAGTGCGATCACCGTGCGCTCGCTCCACCGCTGCGGGTTGAGCAGCCGGATCAGCTCACGCGGGTCCTCGCCGGCCTGGTCCAGGAACTGCCTCCACCGCGGCACGTCGGTGCCCTGCGGGCCGGCGCCGTCCGTCATGAGCGTCTGCAGCATGCCCATGGCGTTGGAGCCCTTGCCGTACCGCACCGGTTCGATGTGGGTGTCCGGTGTCGGGTGGATCGACGACGTGATGGCCACGCCGTGCGTCAGGTCCATGTCCGTGGGCACTTCGCGGGTCTGCGCGCCGACGATCGACTCGGAGTTGGTGCGGGTCAGGACGCCGAGCTTGTCCGACAGCTTGGTCAGCTTGCCGGTGTCGCGCACCTTGAACAGCAACTTCTGGGTGTTGTACGTGCCGGCCGCCACGATGAGGTACCTGGCGGTGAAGGTCCGCTTGCCGCGCCGCACCTTGCCGTTGGTGCGTCGGGTCGACACCTCCCACAGCCCGTCGCCGCGCTGCTGGAAGCTGGTGACCGTGGTCAACGGATGTACTTGCGCCCCAGCCTTTTCCGCCAGACCGAGGTAGTTCTTCACCAGCGTGTTCTTGGCGCCGTGCCGGCAGCCGGTCATGCACTCGCCGCACTCGATGCAGCCGGTGCGCGCCGGGCCGGCCCCACCGAAGTAGGGGTCCGGGACCGTCTTGCCCGGGGTCTTCTCCCCGTCGGGCCCGAAGAACACACCGACGGGCGTCGCGACGAAGGTGTCGGCGCAGCCCATGTCCTCGGCGACCTCTTTGATGATCTTGTCCGCGTCGGTGAACGTCGGGTTCTTGACCACGCCGAGCATGCGCTGCGCCTGCTCGTAGTGCGGCATCAGTTCGGCGCGCCAGTCGGTGATGTTCTTCCACTGCGGGTCGTTGAAGAAGGGGTCCGGCGGGATGTAGAGGGTGTTGGCGTAGTTCAGCGAACCACCGCCGACACCCGCGCCCGCCAGGATCATGACGTTGCGCAGCAGGTGAATCCGCTGGATGCCGTACATGCCGAACTTGGGGGCCCACAAGAACTTTCGCAGGTCCCACGAGGTCTTTGCGAAGTCGGCGTCGGAATACCGGGGGCCGGCTTCCAACACTCCAACGCGGTAACCCTTCTCGGTGAGCCGGAGGGCGCTGACGCTGCCTCCGAACCCCGAGCCGATGATCAAGACGTCGTAGTCAGGCTCCATGGCAGAAGTATGGACCTACCGCTCGGTAACCAGCTACCAAGGTATGCCTAACTCGCTACCGCCGGTACTAGCTACCGACGGTCAGCCCGACCTTCTGGAACTCCTTGAGGTCGCAGTACCCGGCCTTGGCCATCGAGCGACGCAGACCACCGACCAGGTTGAGCGACCCGAAGGGGTCGTCGGACGGACCGTTGAGCACGTTATCGAGCGACGGACGCTCACCCAGCGCGACCTGCAGCAGAGCACCGCGCGGGAGCGACGGATGCGCCGCAGCGGCGGGCCAGAACCAGCCGTCACCGGGCGCCTCGGCGGCAGCGGCCAACGGGGTGCCGAGCAGGACCGCGTCGGCGCCGCACGCGATGGCCTTGGCCAGGTCACCCGAGGTGTGGATGTCTCCGTCGGCCAACACGTGCACGTAGCGGCCGCCGGTCTCGTCGAGGTACTCGCGGCGCGCGGCGGCGGCGTCGGCGATGGCGGTGGCCATCGGCACGCTGATGCCCAGGACCTCGTCGCTGGTCGTGGCGCCGTAGGTCGAGCCGTAGCCGACGATGACGCCGGCCGCACCGGTGCGCATGAGGTGCAGCGCGGTGCGGTGGTCGAGCACGCCACCGGCCACCACCGGCACGTCCAGCTCGGAGATGAAGGTCTTGAGATTGAGCGGCTCACCGTCTTGCGCCACCCGCTCGGCCGAGATGATGGTGCCCTGGATGACCAGCAGGTCGATGCCGGCCGCCACCAGCGTCGGCGTCAGGGCCTGGGCGTTCTGCGGGCTGACCCGCACCGCGGTGGTGACGCCGGCGTCACGGACGCGGGCGACGGCGGCACCCAGCAGCTCGGGGTCCAGCGGCGCCGCGTGGAGCTGCTGCAGCAACCGGACGGCTGCCGACGGGTCATCTTCCTTGGCGGCCAGCTCGACCACCTGCGCGAGCTTGTCCTCGACATCGCGGTGGCGGCCGACCAGGCCTTCACCGTTGAGCACACCGAGGCCGCCGAGACGGCCCATCTCGATGGCGAACTCGGGCGACACCAACGAGTCGGTCGGGTGCGCCAGGACCGGAATCTCGAACCGGTAGGCGTCCAGTTGCCAGGCCGTCGACACGTCCTGGCTGGAGCGGGTGCGCCGCGACGGCACGATGTTGATGTCGTCGAGTTCGTAGGTACGACGAGCGGTCCGGCCCATGCCGATTTCGACCATGTCGCGCATGTGTTTAGTCGTCTCCCTGTGATAGGTGCGCCTGTCAGTTAGCGCGAGGAATAGTTCGGTGCTTCGACGGTCATCGTGATGTCGTGCGGGTGGCTTTCCTTCAAGCCCGCCGCCGTGATCTGCACGAACTGCGCCTGCTGCAGTTGCTCGATGGTGGCCGAACCGGTGTAGCCCATGGCAGCCCGCAGACCGCCGGTGAGCTGGTGAATGACCGTGGACAGCGGACCGCGGAACGGCACCCGCCCCTCGATGCCCTCGGGCACCAGCTTGTCCTCGGACAGCACGTCGTCCTGGAAGTAGCGGTCCTTGGAGTAGGACTTGCCCTGACCACGGCCCTGCATGGCGCCCAGCGAGCCCATCCCGCGGTAGCTCTTGAACTGCTTGCCGTTGACGAAGATCAGGTCGCCCGGCGATTCGGCGGTGCCGGCCAGCAGCGAACCGAGCATCGCGGTCGAGGCACCGGCGGCCAGCGCCTTGGCGATATCGCCCGAGTACTGCAGACCGCCGTCGGCGATGACCGGCACGCCGTACGGACGGCAGGCGGCCGTCGCCTCGAGGATCGCGGTGATCTGCGGGGCGCCGACGCCGGCGATCACGCGGGTGGTGCAGATCGAGCCGGGTCCGACACCCACCTTGACGGCGTCGGCGCCGGCCTCGCACAGCGCGGCGGCGGCCGACCGGGTGGCGACGTTTCCGCCCACGACCTCGATCTTCTCGCCGACCGCCTTCTTGAGGCGGGCGACCATGTCCAACACGCCGCGGTTGTGCGCGTGCGCGGTGTCGACGATCAGCACGTCGACACCGGCGTCGGCCAGCGTCATGGCGCGGGTCCAGGCGTCGTCACCGACGCCGACGGCGGCACCGACCAGCAGACGGCCGTCGCTGTCCTTGGTGGCCAGCGGGAACTGCTCGGTCTTGACGAAGTCCTTGACGGTGATCAGCCCGGTGAGCTTGCCGTGGCCGTCGACGATGGGCAGCTTCTCGATCTTGTGCCGGCGCAGCAGGCCCAGGGCGGCCTCGGCCGAGACGCCCTCCTGGGCAGTGATCAGCGGAGCCTTGGTCATGACCTCGGCGACGGCCTTGTCCTGGTCGACCTCGAAGCGCATGTCGCGGTTCGTGATGATGCCGACGAGCTGCCCCGACGTGTCCACGACCGGCAGGCCGGAGATCCGGAACCGGGCGCACATGGCGTCGACCTCGGCCAGGGTGTTGCTCGGCGAGCAGGTGACGGGATCGGTGACCATGCCGGCCTCGGACCGTTTGACGGTCTCGACCTGCGCGGCCTGCTCGCTCAGCGGCAGATTGCGGTGCAGCACGCCCATACCGCCGGCGCGGGCCATCGCGATGGCCATCCGCGACTCGGTGACGGTGTCCATGGCCGAGCTGACCAGCGGCACCCGCAGCCGGATGTTGCGCGTCAACTGGGAGGACGTATCGGCAGTCGCCGGGATGATGTCGGACGCCGCGGGCAGCAGAAGGACGTCGTCGAAGGTCAGCCCGAGCATCGCGACCTTGGTCGGATCGTCACCGCCGGTCGGCACCGGAACGGAGATGGGAACGCTGCTTTCAGCGATCGACATGGGTGGGGCCTCCAGGGCAGACACAGTCGTGGAACTAAAAAGCCATCCTATCGGCCCAGACTGCGTGCAACGAACTCCACTCGGTGGCGGCTCGCCGGGGTAACGGCTGGCGCATGGTCGGGGGTGATAAGTAGGGTGGACCTGTGCGTGACCACCTGCCGCCGGGCTTGCCACCCGACCCGTTCGCCGACGATCCCATGGACCCGTCGGCCGTTCTGGATGCGCTGGAGCCCGGACAACCCCTGGACCCGCAGGAACGCATGGCCGTCGAGGCCGATCTCGCCGATCTGGCAGTGTACGAAACACTGTTGGCGCACAAGGGCATTCGCGGCCTCGTCGTCTGTTGCGACGAGTGTCAGCAGGACCATTACCACGACTGGGACATGCTGCGGGCGAACCTGCTGCAGCTGCTGGTCGACGGCACCGTCCGTCCCCACGAGCCGGCCTACGATCCCGAGCCCGATGCCTACGTGACGTGGGACTACTGCCGCGGTTATGCGGATGCGTCGCTCAACGAGGCAACCTCCGAGCACGACGGCTACCGCTGATTTTTTCTGTTGACGTGCTGGATGTCACGTCTGGCTGCGTTGATGTTCCGCTGAGGGCGAAAAAAGCCGAGTAGGCAGCACCCCCATTAGAGGGTCAACAGCCGCCGCATGACGTCAGTGCTGCCCGTGGCCCGATCCGGATCCCGATCCCGATCCCGACCCTGACGGGGCCTGCGTCGTCGTCACGACTGACCGCTCGCGCGTCGGCTCCGGCTGCACTTCCCTGGTTGAGGGCGCCACGGTGGGCTGTACTGCCGGGACTGTCGGTGCAGGTGTGGTCACCGAGGGCACTGTGACAGTCGGGGCGACGGTGGTGACCGTCTGCGCGGGCGCCGGGTTCTGCGTCGGCGATGCCACAGTCGACGGTGCGACCGTGGCCGACTGCGTGGCCGTCGCCGTGGGCTGATTGGTGACGACGGGCTCGCTCGAGGGCACCGTGACAGGCGACGTCCCCGTCGCCGTCGCGCTCGACGGCACCGAGGTGGCCGTCGAAACCGAAGACGAGGTGACGGTCGAGCTGCTCGGCGACGGAGAACTGGTCGTCTCGGTCGGCGACGTCGCACTCGAGGAGGCCGACGTGCTCGTCGGCTCCGAGGGCGAGGTCGACGCACTGGTCGACGTCGCGGACGCGTCGGTCGAGGTGGCCGACGTGGACGACGATGTGGTCGTCGACGTGCTGGACGACGAGGTCGACGACGACGTCGTCTCCACGACCGGCACCGGCAACAGGGTCAGCGGCGACGACGGCAGGACCGGCATCGGCTCGCCCGGCGGCGGCAGCGTCGCGGCGGGGTCCTGCTCAACCACCTTGTAGGTCAAGGCATTCCACTGCTGGATCAGCTGCTGCTTGTGCTCCGGGGCGTCGACGCTCTGCACGGTCGGGCTCAGCGCCTGGAGCTTCTCCTGCGCCTGCTGCCACTGGCCGTTGTCGATCAGCTGCTGCACTTGCTGCATCTCGGTCTGCGCGGCCAGCATCACCTGGTCGTCGCGGCTGGCCTTGTCGCTGCCGAACATCGCCGTGTGCAAGCCGTACAGCGACGAGTTGGGCCCAGCGGCGTAGATCGCGGTGCCGAAGCCACCGAGGCACAGCAGCGCGGCCGCGACCGAGCCGACGATGGTCAGCGATGTCCGAGATTCCTTGCGGTGCAACCCGTTCTGCAGGGCGGCGACCGCATCGCGGGCCGTGACGGGCGTCGTCACCGCGGGTTCGCGGATGCTGTCGCGCCAGTCCGCGAGCAGGAACGCCAGCTCGGCTTCCGTGGAATCCGTCGAGTAGGCGTGTTGGTCTGCGGCGAGCGCGTCGAAGAAGCGGTCGACGCGTCGAATCTCGTTGAGCGAGGGGTCGCCGCCGCCCGGCGACCATTGTCCGGAGTCAGGCATGGCCGCGCTCCGTCGAACCGATCTCGGTCTTCAACCGCGCCAACGCACGGTGCTGCGCGACGCGGACCGCGCCGGCGGTGCTGCCGACGGCCTCCGCGGTCTCCTCGGCACTCATGCCGACGACGACGCGCAGGATCAGGATTTCGCGCTGCTTCTCGGGCAACACGGACAGCAAGCGGTTCATCCGGGCCGCCGAGTCGGCGTCGATGGCCAACTGTTCCGGGCCCAGCTCGGTCGAGGGGCGGTCCGGCAGATCGTCGGTGGCTTCAGCGCGGTTGCGGCCGGCGGCACGATGCGCGTCAGCAACCTTGTGAGCGGCAATGCCGTACACGAAAGCCAGGAACGGCCGTCCCTGGTCCTTGTACCGCGGCAGCGCCGTGATCACAGCTAAACACACCTCCTGAGCCACATCGTCTGCGGAAACACCCTGTCGCTCGCCGACCCCGAAGCGCGCACGGCAGTACCGAACGACGATCGGGCGGATGGTTTCCAGCACCTTGCGGAGCGCGTCGCGATTGCCGGCAACTGCATCAGCAACGACAGCATCGAGACCATCTCCCGAAAATGTCATCGTGGGCGCAATCTCCAGCGTTACGGACGAGGCAGTGCCGTGGTTGGTATGTCAGGACAACAGTAATGACTGGCGTGAGCTACCAGATTCATCCCGCCCATCGGCCGCCGCGTGCGCGCACCGTGGCGGCCGCCGTGTCACGGAGCTCTGCCATCGCTTCCGGGCTGTGCCCGGCGCTCCCGATATCGCTCAACAAACAACCCAATGCCCAGGTCAGCGGCACCAACCCGAACTGCTGCGTGCGTTCCAGCGCGGCGTCGGCGAGACGCCGGGACTCGTCGAACCGGCCGGCGCTGCACAGCGCCGCCGAATACACGACGTCGGTTTTCACGGCGTGGCGCGGCGAACCGAGGTCAGCGACGAGCTCCCGCGCGCGTTCGGCATGAGCGACGGAGTCCTCGCCACGACCGCTGACCATGGCCAACTCCGCACTGACCCAGGCCAGCCGAACCCGCTGACGCGGTACCCCACTGTTGTCGGTGTCGACCGCGGCCCGCTCGAGCAGCCGCTGCGCCACCGCGAAGCGGCCGATCCCGAGAGCATCGGCGGCCAGACCGACGAGGGCGTCAGCCCGCGCCTCGGCGGCATCGCGCCGATGGGCGACCAAGGCCCACGCCCGCCCGTCGGCAACCCGGGCGAGGCGATGCCAACCGAGCTGCCGGAGAAACGACGCGCGGGTGCTGTGCGCCAGCGACAGCAACGGACCGCGACCACGCCGCGCCACGGTGTCGAGATCGGCGGTGGCGACGGCATATCGCCCCTGACCGCCTGCGGCCACGGCGCGCAGCCACAGTTCGCCGGCCGAGTGCGCCGCGGGCAGCGGCCAACACGGCAGGTCGTTGCCAAAAGCGGCGTCGTACAGACGGACGGCTGGCGGGTCGACAGTGCCCGTCCTGGTACCGGTTGCGGTCATCGAGTCAGCACGGTATCAATGCCGCTCCTTCGCGTGACCGCCTTCTCTCGCCGTGCGAGTTCGAGAGCTTTGGTTAATAATTAATGCTGGCCGTGTTAACAACATGTCAACGACTTCCAATTCCGCCACATATCGACAAACGTGGCGAACTGTCGCGAACTGCCGAAACAGGTACCTTGCGACAATATCGCCACCACTCGTTTCGTTTCCAAGGCATCGCGCAGATGAACGTGATGTAAATTCTTGACCTGCGCTTATGGGGTTTCGCACAGAGCGTGGCTATTGACGGAATTTGCCGAATCCTTCTACTTTGTGTGCACGAGTTGTCATCGGCGACAAGTTCTCGGGTCATTTGCAGATCAACGCGTATCCACAGCTTTCCAAAATGGATGCGCGGGGAGGAGTCGTTCCCAATGCCACAGCCTCAGCAGCTTCCCGGACCCAACGCCGATATGTGGGATTGGCAGATGCACGGCGTTTGCCGTGGCGTCGACTCAGCGGTGTTCTTTCATCCCGATGGCGAGCGCGGCCGGGCTCGGGCCCAGCGCGAAATGCGCGCCAAGGAAATGTGCCGGGCCTGCCCGGTGATCACTCAATGCCGGTCGCACGCCTTGGCCGTCGGCGAACCGTATGGCATCTGGGGCGGGCTCAGCGAAGGCGAGCGCGAACTGTTGCTGAAGCGGGGCATTCGCCGCGCGTCGTAGTCCATCTCCACCGAAAACCGCATCCCAGCAGGCGTTCCCGAACGTTCGCTGGCATGCGGTTTTCGGCGCAGTAGTCGCAGCCGTCAGTCCGGCTCACCGTATTCATCGAACCAATAGGCAAGTTTCCCGCGGCGGCTCACCGCGCGCAGTCTGCGCTCGGTGGCCTCACGGGTGGTGCTGGTACTGACGATCAGCAGCTCGTCACCAGCTTCCAAGCGCGTGTCCGGCTGCGGCACAAAGGTATTGCCCTTGCGGATGATCAGAGTGATCACGCTCGGGTCGGGCAGCCGCAGTTCCAGCACCGTCACGTTGTGCAGCCGCGACTGCGGCAGCACTGTCAGCGTCAACAGCTCCGCGTCGAGCACGTCCAGCGGCGCCGCTTCCACCTGAATCTCCCGGGTGACATCGCGACGGATCAGTCCGAGCCGGTGCGCGATCGGCTTCAGACTCGGCCCCTGCACGAGCGTGAACACCACCACCAGCACGAACACGATATTCAGCAGCCGCTGGCTGTCCGGCACTCCGGTGACGATCGGGTAGGTGGCCAGCACGATCGGCACAGCGCCGCGCAGTCCGGCCCACGACAGGAAGGCCTGCTCCCGCCAGGGCACCCGGAAGCCGATCAGCGACAACACCACCGACAACGGCCGGGCCAACAGCAGCAGCACCAGGCCGATGACGACGGCCGGCACCAGGTCGTCACCGAGCTGGCTGGGCGTGACCAACAGGCCGAGCAGGACGAACAGCCCGATCTGGGCCAGCCAACCCAGACCCTCGGCGAACGACCGGGTGGCCGCGCGGTGCGGCAGCCCGGAATTCGCGAGCACCAGACCGGTCAGGTAGGCCGCGAGGAATCCGCTGGCGTGCGTGACCCCACAGGCCGCGAAGGCCACCGTGCCCAGCCCGAACGTGGCGAGCGGATACAGCCCCGACGCCGGCAGCGCGATCCGGCGCAGCGTGACGGCACCGAGGTACCCGCACAGCAGGCCGATCGCCGCCCCGACCGCCAGCTCGTAGACCAGGTCGACCATCCCGTGACCCGGATGGAAGGCCAGCGGCACCACGCTGAACATCAGGACGAGGATGACGGCGGGGGCGTCGTTCAGACCGGACTCGGCTTCCAGCAGACCCGCCAGCCGTCTGGGCAACGGCAGCACCCGCAGCACGGAGAACACCGCGGCGGCGTCTGTCGACGAGACGATGGCGCCCAGCAGTAGCGCCAGCTGCCAGTCCATGCCCAACAGCAGATGCGCGCCTGCCGCAGTGACGGCCGTGCTGACGGCCACGCCGAGGGTGGCCATCACCGCCGCCGGCGCCAAACTCTTGCGGACGTCGCTGAACTTGGTGGTCAGACCACCCTCGATGAGGATGATCGCCAGCGCCGCGGTCCCCAGGTCCCGGACCAGGGCGACGTCGTCGAACCGCAGCCCGATGCCGTCTTCGCCGACCAGCACACCGAGGCCGAGGAACAGCAGCAGACTGGGCAGGCCGACGCGGGTCGCGAGCCGCGTGGCGACGATGCTCGCCAACAACACCAGCGCCCCGACGAGCAGCACCCGGTTCAGCTGCTCGAGCGTCATCAATCCCCCATTCCGGTGTGCGGCCGAAGCAAATGTATCTGGGAACTCGCTGCGGGACGCGGTAGGCGACAATGGCTGCGTGAGCACCCGGGGCATGCGCGTGGCGATCGCCGGCGCCGGCGCGGTCGGCCGGTCGGTCGCACAGGAACTCGTCGCCAACGGGCACAAGGTCCTCTTGATCGAGCGCGACATTCGCAAGTACGAGCCGCGCACAGTCCCCGAGGCCGACTGGCTGTGGGCCGACGCCTGCGAGGTGGCCGCGCTCGAGGAATGCGGCATCGAGATGTGCGACGTCGTGATCGCCGCGACCGGTGACGACAAGGCGAACCTCGCCATGGCACTGTTGGCGAAAACCGAATTCAGTGTGCCGCGGGTCGTCGCGCGCGTGAACAACGTCGCCAACGAGTGGTTGTTCACCGACGACTGGGGTGTCGACGTCGCGGTGTCCACGCCGCACGCGATGGCCGCCGGCGTCGAGGGCGCCATCGACGTCGGTCACCTGGTGCGGCTGATGGGACTACGTCAGGGGCACGCGAACCTGACGAAGTTCACGCTGCCACCGGACAGCCCGCTGATCGGGCGAACCATCGGGGACATGACCCTGCCGCCGAACACCCTGTTGGTGACGGTGCAGCGCGGCAGCAGGATCATCGTGCCCAAGTCCGGGGACCACTTCGAGGACGGCGACGAATTGCTCTTCGTCGCAGACGAATCCGTCGACGGCGACATCCACGACCTCATCCACGGTGCCTAGAGCGCGTAGCAGTACCTGCTCGTCGGCACCGAGTCGAGGTTGGTGTGGGCGCCGAAGCGCATCACGCTCTCGACCATGAGCGTCATCCGCCGTTGCAGTTCCGCATCGTCTCCCCCGCTGCCATAGAACGCGTGCACGTCCGTCATGGCCGCCATGTGGAACAGTTCCTCGACGACGGCGTCGACCCGTTCGGTGCCGTGCACCGTCCGCAGGACGCGGTTCTGCACGTAACCGAACGTGTCCTGGGTGTCGATCGCGACGCTCGTGTGCTGCCCCTGCCAGATCTGGAGCCAGTCGGCCGGGTCGAGGTCCGCCGGGATGCGCAGGAAACCGAGCTGCGCCAATGCCGTTGTCCGGACCCCGTTTTCCACGACGGGCGGCTCCAGCCGCACCGTCTCCTCGACCTCCCAGCCGGCGCTGCGCTGCGAGATCGCGGCCAGCAGATCGGAGATGGGGTCCGGGTCGACACCGGCGTCGGCCCACACACTGACGACCGCCGGGACCGGGTTGTCGAAGGTGGTGATGCGCAGCATCGCGGCCTCGACGTCGACATCGTCGACGTTGATCTGCAACCGGTTCACGCCCGCCGCCTGCAACAGCACGTGCAATTGCGTCGAATGCAGGGCGGTGTCCAGACCCGAGCCCCACAGGGCGTAGATGAGCTTCACGCCGTCAGCCATGCTTGGCGGCCATCGGCTCGGCCTGCATGACACCGCCGGCCTGCAGCCACTCACCGACGGCACGCGGCGCGTCCCGGACCGGGTTGTAGACGTCCTCCTCCGAGGAGAACAGGTTGTCGCCGGCGTAGACGAGGCGGGTGATGTTGGGAAAACCGAACACCTTGCCCGGCTCGGTCGGGTGGTCGAGGGCGTTGATGATCTTGGTGACGATCGCGCCGTTCTCCTCATCGATCGCGACCCAGGTGTGCGGGAATCGCATGTGCGGAAACGGCTTCATGACGCCGACGATCCATTCGCGCACCGCTTCGCGGCCGTGCATCTCACCGTAGGCGTGCTCGATGTAGTGGACGTCCTCGGTGAACAGATCGGCGAACGGCGCCCAGTCCCCCGTGCTCGAACAGACCTCGACGACCTTGGTGTAGTGATCGAGCGCGGCCATCAGCTCGTCGCGGGTGAAGCGTGGCATGTCCAGACCTCCAAGATAACTAGAATCAATTTCAGTTTCGGGACTCTACCGAACAACTAGAATTCGCTCCAGACCCAAAAAGGAGCTGCACCTTGGCAAGAATCGCCGAACCCCGCCCGGCCGCCGAGCCCAGCTCCGCCGTGCAGCAGCAGCGGCGCGACGCGATCCTCAAGGCCACCGCAGCCCTCGCCGCGCGGAAGCCCGCCGACCAGGTTCAGATGAACGAAGTCGCCCGCGCGGCCGGGGTCGCCCTCGGCACGCTGTACCGCTACTTCCCATCCAAGACCCACTTGTTCGTCGGCCTCATGGCCGACCGGGTGGACCGGATGCAGGAGGGTATCGACCGCCGGAAGGCCCCGGCCGGCACAGCGGCCGACCGCGTGTTCGACGTGCTGTCGCGCGCCACCCGTCCGATGCTGCGCCAACCGCATCTGACCGCAGCCATGCTCAATTCACTGAACACCGCCGATGCGACGGCCGTGGCCGAGGTGGGGCATATCGACCGCCAGGTCCGCAGCATGCTGCTGACCATCTGCGGTGTGGACGACCCAGGGCCGCAAGATATTTCACTGATGCGGCTGGTCCAGCACACGTGGCACGGCATCCTGCAGTCCAGCATGAACGGGCGAATCTCCGCCGACGAGACCGAAGACGAAATTCAGCTGGCCTGCCGGTTGATCCTGGCCCCGTTGTCCGAGGCCCCCCGTTAGCCTTGTCGGCATGACCACACCATCGCCCGAAGGCACCGTCACCGTCGTCGAGAGCGGCTCGGGGACCTACACGCAGGAGATCATCGCCGGCGGGCACCGGTTGATCGCCGACGAGCCACGCCCGTTCGGCGACGATGCGGGACCGTCCCCCTATGACCTCCTGCTGTCGGCCCTGGGCGCGTGTACCTCCATGACCATCCGCATGTACGCCGCCAAGAAGGGGCTGCCCCTCGAACAGGTGCGGGTGTCGTTGCGGCACTCGCGGATTCACGCAAAAGACTGCGCCGAGTGCGAGACGCAACAGGGCATGGTCGACCACATCGATCGTGACATCGAGTTGATCGGCGACCTCGACGACGATCAACGGGAGAAGCTACTGGCCATCGCCGAACGCTGTCCCGTGCACCGGACGCTGACCTCGTCGGTGCACGTGTCGACTTCGTTGAAGGTCTGACCCAGCTCAGGTGTGCCGCGCGGCTTCCTTCGCCAACTGAACCCGCGACTCGAGCCCCAACTTCGCGTACACGTGCGTGAGGTGAGTCTGCACCGTCCGGGGCGACATAAACAGCCGAGCCGCAATATCTTTGTTGGACAAGCCGTCACTGACGTGACGCACGACATCACGCTCGGTCGGAGTGAGTGATTCCCACCCACTCGCTGGCCGCCTGCGGGTGCCGCGACCACGCTGGGCGAACGCAATGGCCTCATCGGCTGATAACGTCGCCCCCTCGTGCCACGCCGACTGAAAGTCGGCGTCGCCGAGCATGTCCCGCGCCGCCGCCTGCGCATCGGAAACCTCGTGGTCGTAGATCTGATAGCGCACAATGCCATTGCGCTGACGCAGCGCGTCTGCCGCACCGAGCAGGCGGGCCGCAAATTGATGTTCGCCGGCGCAGACCGCCAGCTGAGCCAGCCGCTCGACGATGTCCGGCAGCCGGATGAATCCCCGTGTCTGCGCGGCGATCGCCAGGGCTTCGTGGGCGTCGCGCTCGGCCTGTGCCAACTCCCCCTGGGCGATGGCGACGCGCGAACGCGCATGCAGGGCAACCATTTTGTGCCAGCCCGACACCACAGCGACAGTATCGTCAGCCCAGCGTCGGGCGGCGGCGAGTTCACCACATGCCAGCAACGCATCAGCCATCGGATTGAGGCTGCGAATGAAGAGCTCGCGCTGTGGCACGGTGCGCTGCCAACACGTCTCACACGCTGCTCTCGCGGCGGGACCGTCGCCACCTGCCAGTGCAGTGAAGGCGATGACCGTGTAGATGGCATCCTCGGCCCAACCACCCATGGCCGCCGAGGTTTTGAGCGCGACGTCGTTGCACTCCCGCGCCTCGGCGAGGCTGCCTCGAAAAGCGTGAACGTGAGCCAAGCCGATATTGGCGAGACAAACCCTGAAGCGCTCGTCCGGGGCTGATCCCGTCGTCAGCGGGCGATACATTCGCTCAGCCTCGTCGAGCTCACCTAGCGTGAACAAGGTGATGCCGAGCCAGCACCGGATGTTCCATGACATGAACCGGTCTCCCAGCTCACCGGCGAGGCCGAGGCCTTCTTCCGCCGCAGCGCGGCTCCCTGGATCGCCGCCGAATGGGCCTGCAAGCGCCTGAGTGAGCCGGACCTCGCAGAGGATCCGTCGATCGCCGCATTCTTGGGCCAGACGGGCTGCCTCCTCCAGGTACGTTCGGCAGGTCTCCGTCGCCACCACGGTGAGATTGCCGCACGCATTCAGCACGGCGGCAGTAAGTGACGGATCTCCGAGCTGCCGCGCGACCGACAAAGCCGCATCGATCCGCTCCAGACCGACCGGGGCCACTCCCCACAACGCCAGCACCGCGTGGTCAGCCACCGCACGTGCCCAGGTGTGAGGAGCCACGTCGCCTGGCTCGTCGGTCAGCGCTGCGTCGAACCACGCCAGTCCTTCCTGGAATCGCGCCTGTGGCTAAGTCCCCTGGGGTGGTGGGAATTCGGGGACGGGGCTGAGGTGGGCGGAGATGTTCAGGCCGTGTCGGTGCC
>NZ_JBJIAK010000045.1:0-50289 GCF_045310915.1 Mycobacterium sp. SMC-17
CCCGGTCGTACTTCTTCCGCTTCTCTGACATCGCTACTCCTTATAGCTGATGCCTCCACGGTCTCGGGGGAAGGTCACTTCTGCGATCCGGCCAGCCCGTGGCAGCGCGGCACCAACGAGAACACCAACGGCCTGCTGCGCCAGTACTTCCCCAAAGGCACCGACCTGAGTGTGTTCGGACCCGAAGACCTCGAACACGTCGCCCAGCAACTCAACGGACGCCCACGTAAAACGCTCGACTGGGACACCCCAGCCGAGCGCTTGCGTGATCTACTACTGACTCAATAACCAGCAGTGTTGCGACGACCCCTAGAAACCGCCGGTGTAGATGCGCCGCGTCTGGGTGACGTCTCCGTAGACAGTCACCTTGGTGTCCGCGACCATCGTGATGCGCCCGTCGGTGCCGGCGAGGATCTCCGCGATCACGAACGTCACGGCGGCTGCTTGAACGCGGACGGCATCCGCCGACCGTAGCGCCGCCGTACGTCAGGATTCAGGAACCGGCGGCGTGTCGGATCGCTGGTTCTCCACCGCGACCTGTCGGCCTCCGGCTCTAGGCTGCGATAGCGGCTGAGCTGAGGAGGAACCTGAGGTGAACAAGGCCGAGCGACTGTGGCGCCTGCGAGACGGAGTGCTGGCGTGGCTGTACGAACTGCGGATCGAAGGACAGACCATCTCCCAGGCGCTACCGGAACCGTTCATGGCCGCGACCGCGTGGTCCGATGCGGAGGTCACCCACCAGGAGTTGAACGCGGCGGTCGAGTGGCTTATGGAGGAGGGCTACGTGAATGGCCATGGCACCATGCAGCGGGTCGTTATCCGGCCGCGCCTGACCCCTTACGGCGAGAAGTATGCAGCGTCTGGCCGATCCGTCCGAGACCTCCCGGGAGTAATTGAAGTGAACAGTCCCTACCTGCACATCGAGGGCAGCAGCGGCGTCGCCGTCGCGTTCGGAAGCAACAACGTCACGCAGAACGTCAACGTTCAACAGAAGGTCGAGCAGGCCCGAGCCCTCGCCGGGGCGATCGAGCGGGCGCTACCCGCCATCGCCGACGAGCAGGTGCGCTCTGACGCCGAACAGCTGGCGCTGGAGATTCGGGCCGAGTCGCAATCGGCAGAGCCGAAGCAGGGAAAGTTCAAGGAACTGGCCACGAAGGCGATGACAGCGATCGCCACTGCGGCCGGGACAGAATTCGGCAAGGCGATCATCGACACAGCGCTTCCGCTGCTGTCTTGAGGTCGTCTGCCAACGTCGGATAGCTGTACTGGACACAGGCTGACCCCGGGACCGGATCGACCAGTCCCGGGGCCGGCGGTCAGCTACCGACGCCCTTCTGTCCGCTGTCCCTGGTCCGTTCCTGCCGACAACGCGGGCAATCACCGCACCGCTGCGACGGGTCAGCTCCCAGCGGGATGAACTGGGCGTGGTAGCCGGGGTGGTTGCAGTATCCGCAGATCACCATGGTGCGGTTCTCCTGATTCTTAGTGGGGTGAGTGACACGGACGTGCCCTTCAGCCCTTCATGTGCGAACCCGCGCCGAACACAGTGCCGGCGTTCCGACCGAGTGCGTGCACCCCTCCGAAGTAGCGTTTTCCGGCATGACGAACACAAGCAGTGAAGTGACGGCAACCGAGCGGTTCTTCGAGGCATCAGGGCCGATGGCGACATCGCTTTTGAAGTGCAACGCGCACCGCTACCGCGAGTGCCTGATGTCCGACCGGGGCGCAGTCACGATGTGGCTCAGCTCCGGGGAGGTGGAACACATCGCCGGCACCCGCTACCTCGACATTGAGCGGCTGCGTGGCGAAGAGAACGAGGGCGCAGTCGAGGTCATCTATCTCGGCGTGGTGCTGCGGTCGTACCCGGCCGGTACATGGAAGCGATGGGAGTCCGTCGAAACCGTCGACCCGTTTACCGTCTGACCTGTCGGACCCGCTGGCTACCGTGGATTCAGCCGCACCGCGGCGGCATTTCGACTCCACGGGAGAACTCATGACCTTCGACGAACTCCGCGCCCTCATCGCCAACTCGCATGCGCGTGACTGGCAGCGAATCAAGCTGATGGGGCCGACCTACCGCGACCGCTTCGGCGCATGGAGCAGTCCCGCCGACGGCACCTCCGGCCTCGACCACGACACCCACGCCGAGTTGGCCGTGTACCGGCCGGACATCGATCTCACGATCGCGTACGGGATGCCACAGAGCCAGCACGGGCACAGCTTGACGTTCAAGTGGTCGGAGGCGTTCCCCGACGCCGAGACCCGCGAGATCAGCATCGCCGACATCTTCTGGCGCGGCTCGTTGGTGGACCGCGTCAATTACGTCTACGTGGATGGCGGCCGTGGGATCGTACCGATCGGCGGCGGGCACCAGGGGCTGCGCATCAACCGGTACCAACTCGCGGTGGCGCGGCTCCTCAGCGGTATAGCGGACTACGACGAGTGGGAGCGATACTTCGGCGCGGTGCCGTTTGAGCTGCAGGATTGAAGTGGCGCTCCACCTCATCGATCTTCGCCCCGGGGACGCCGGCAGTCGCTGGTGGATGCCTCCGTTCGACCAGGCCGTGGAATACGAGCACCCGCACTGGTGGAACCGCCAGCTCGGCGACGACCCGTGGTGCCTTCAGGTGATCGAGGACGACACCGAGGTCGCGCGGGTCGAGTTCGACGACCCGGGCGGCATCAACCCGCAGTACGCGAACGTCCCTGAGTTGGGCGACGACCGGCTGGAGATCCAGTTCATCGAAGTATCCACTGCGGCTCGTGGCCGCGGCGTTGGAACGCAGCTGGTGCGGGACCTGATGGAGAGGCATCCGGATCGGCGGCTGTTCGCGTACAGCGAGGGCGCGGACCGATTCTGGTCGAGGCTCGGATGGGAGCCGTTCGTGCACCCGGCGGGCGGCTACCGCACCCTGTTCATCCAGCCTGCTGGCGAGGTTTAGAACCTGCCACAGAATGCCTCCGGTCGCCTTCTCATCCACTCCCAGATCTCATATTTGTAATGGTGTATGACGATTGTACGATTTGCGTAATACACAACTACGGATGGAGTCGGCGTGGCCGTTCTTAATATCCGCGTGGAGGACCGGATTCGTGACCAGCTCAAGGAGTTGGCCGACGCGGAGGGGGTGTCACTCAGCGAGTACGTGCGCGATCTGGTCCTGGCTGCGGTGGTCCCGGTGTTCGAGCGGGAAGTCGAGCCCGGCGAAGAGCCCGCACCGGAAACTATGCGACTTGCCGACCGGCAGGTCCTTGCCCTGCTCCACCGCATCCTCGCGCGAGTGCTGCCCGAGGACTCCAACGACATTGATGGAGACGCCGAGTATCAGCTGGAACGTGCGCAGGTGATCGAGGCGGGCTTCACCGGGGAGTACTGGCGCGAAGTCGCAGGGTTCCGGACTGAGCTGTCCAAGCGTGACTGCGACCGGGTGCTGGACATCCTCGACATGTTCCGCGTGATCACCTACAGCATCCAGCGGTTGGCGAAGGACGGAGTCGCCGTCAGCGATGAGCTGAGCTACGACTTGGAGTTCCACGGCTTCGACTTCCGCGACGGGCTCGAGGGGCAGATGGCCGACTATGTCAAGTTCCTGATGAGCGACGGCCGGTGGGCTGAACTGCAGCCGCAGGTGGACCGTAACGACCGCGGCAACTCGCACCACAAGGTGCTGGACACGTACCAGCGGATGCTTGCCGAGCACCGCCGCATCATGGACAGCCGCGGCCGCGGGTTCCGCCGCGATGACTACCTGCTGTCCCTGGAGGAGCTGGAGCAGATCGCCGCGGCTCGGATCCACCCGTCACACCGTGGGTAACGCAGCGCAGCGAGAGCGGGAACGAAGGGCCGCTGAGGGGATGCTGGCGCAGGCATATGCGCGAGCGCCTGGTGGCTACGTTGCGTTCCTTGACGAGACGTTCCAGCTCGACGACTCGGACAAGAACCGAGAGCGGACCGGGTTCCCCTCCCCCGCACCTGGTCACGGCGAAGGAGCAGTAGCCATCACCCGGTTCTCCACGGCGCAAATGGCCGAACTGAACGACGCCGTCAAACCCCGCCTCGCGGATGTGTACTCCCGGTGCGCGCCGCTGCTCAGCAAGCGAGGCCAGCAGATCGTCGACCGTGCGCTGAAGAAGGGCACAGTCGGCGGGGATGTCGGCATGCAGACGCTGCTCGAACCGGCGATGCTTCTCAGCCTCGTCGCCGACAGTGACGCGATGTACGAGCTGGCGGCGGTGGTCACCGACATCCCGTTCATCGGCGACTACGGCCTCTGGGCTCCGTGTGAGGCGGTCATCGCCGCCGCGTACCGGGTGCTCACCCGCGACAGCGACCCCCGGGCTACCAAGGTCGAACTGTGGTTGTCGCTGCCGGAGAACGGCGGCGAACCCGGGCCACCGGTGGTTCATCAGGCGATGACGAACCGGCTGAACGGCCTTCTCGTGGAACAGATTCAGTCTGACGCGTACGCGCCGCCTCTGAAGCTGCCGCAGTTCTCCTACGTGATCGGGAAGCTGCGGGAACTGGCGGTGATGTGGGCGTTCGGCGGATCCGTGGCGTGGCCGCGTGAACGGATCGACGAAGCTATCGCGGCGGTGAGGGTGCAAGTCGCCGACTTCGTCGTGCCGCAGTGACCGGCCCCGCGTGGGACGGCCGTCCACTGCGGCTTCCGGCACCACCGGACCCGGAGCACGCCGCCGAGCTGGCGCAACGCGCCGTCGATGCCGCGCGAAACGTCTCCGGCATCGACCTCGATTACACCCCAGAGTCGCTGAGGCTGGTGGACGAAGTCTTGGACAGCTTCCGGGAGCCGGGTTCGGACGCGGTGGCCGAGACCATCTTCGTGTTCGGCTGCTACGTCGGGGAGGTACTCGTCCGGAACGCTGGCTACGAGTGGGCGCGAACCCCGCCGGAGATCACCCGCATCTTCATGCCGCTCACCGTGTTCCGTGCGTCCACCGCGTCGCGGGTGAATCCGATCGGGAAGGCCTTCAAGCGGGTCGACAACGGCCCAATCGACGACATCCCGTACTTCTACCAACTCTTCAGCGACGTCGATCTCTGACCCGACCAGAGGTAACCAGCACAAGTTCGAGTTCCTTGAGTACTTCCGCGACACGACCGTCCCGGCGCCGCAACCGGCCGCGTGCTCGCAGCGACGCATGAACGGGCCGGTCTAGACGTGCGTGCGGCGGCGCGAGCTTCGGGCTTCACTGCCTTAGTCTCAAGTTCCCAAACTGACGTGGACAGCCGCTGAAGGAGTCCGTGTGCTTGAAATGGTAGTGACTTGGCATCCGGGTGCAGGTGGTAGCAGCTTGCGCACCGGCAGCCGTGCGATCGCGCCCGCCCTGCTGTACGCAGACAAATTAGTTGTGTGGTCCGATGAGCGCGACCATGCCCTGGAGGCCGCAGACTACTTTGAGTTACTAGACGTCTCCGAGGACATAGTCGAATTCGAGGGACTCGACTCGTCCTATCTTGGTGAAGATAACGTGCTGGTCGGATTGGATGAGCCGGCCAATGAGATGGTCGTTGAGTGGCACTCAAACGAAATCTCAAAGCTATCGGTTGATGATGTCGACGGAATCTGGCAGCACGTGCAGGTCATGCAGGATATAAATCGAGATTCCGTGATTGATTTCGTCTTCGACAGTCTTCTGCCAAGAGACTACGATCTCTTTTCGGAAATACTTGATCGCGTCAGGCGTACTCCGTATACGCATATGAAATCCGACGAGTGTGTGAGCGAAGTATTACTCGCCAATCATATTATCCAGACCCAAGGGCGCATCGGGCTTCTTGATGACTTGCGCGGCAATATCGACATCAGGGCGACGCAGTTCGGGAAAGACAACTTGGTCTCCTACGCCCAAACGCTGAATGCTCAGGGATCTTTGGGTGTCGGCGCGATTCAACGTTTGCCGTCCATTCGTCAGATTGAATGGACGGAGGTGTGGCACGCGCGGGAACAATTACAAGCCCCGCTTCGTCGATTCCGGTCCGCGACTCTGGAGCTTGTCAAAGGGCAGGTTGCACACCCCGTCGACGAAGAATTTGCCGCATTCGTTGATTTCACATGGCAGTCGAAAATGTCGCCAGCGATAGAAGAGGTGGAAGAACTTGTGCGGGAAAAATCGCTCCGCCAAATGTTCTTCTTGAACGCACTGGGTGATCTGAAAACGTACGCGGGACCCGGCATTGGAATCGCTGTCGCGGAGACTATCAACGTGGCAGGTTGGGTAGGCGCCTCCGTTGGCGCGGCTACTGCTGCCGGTAAGCTAGCTGCGGATTTCATCAAGGCGCGAAGAGAAGTAGCCAAGCACAATTTCTTCTACCTCTACGAAATCGAGCGGCGAGCAGCGAAAGCACTTCCCGAGTAATTTGCCGGGGATGGGGGTGGCGTTCGCCGGGTTCACGATCATGCCGCGTTCTCCTTCGCCTCGCGGTAGTTGTAGACGCTCTGCCTCGAGATGCCGTACTCCGCGGCGAGCTTCGTCGCGGACTCACCCGCCGCGAGCCGCGCCCGCAGCTCAGCAGCCTGCTCACCCGTCGGCTTCGCCTTCCTCCCCTTGTAGACCCCGCGCGCCTTGGCCAACGCGATGCCCTCCCTCTGCCGCTCGAGGATGAGGGAGCGCTCGAACTCGGCGACGGCCCCGAGCATGGTCAGGAGCAGGTTGTTCATCGGGGAGTCGTCCCCGGCGAAGGCCAGCCCCTCCTTGAGGAACTCGACGCGGACGCCGCGGGCGGTGAGCTCGCGGACGATGCGGCGGAGGTCGTCGACATTGCGGGCGAGCCGGTCCATGCTGTGCACGACGAAGGTGTCGCCATCGCGCAGGAACCGCAGCGCCTCGGCAAGTGCCGGCCGGTCGGTGCTCCTGCCGGAGGCCTTGTCCTCGAAGACGCGATCCACCGGAACACCGTCGAGCTGCCGCTCGGTGTTCTGGTCGGCAGTACTGACTCGCAGATACCCGACTCGTTCGCCCACGGTGCGTCCCCGGCTTGATGTGTCGAGTTAGCCTCTGAGACCTGCCGCGACACTGTGTCCATCAATGCGATTCGGACCCTAGATGTGCGCACTGACAGAAACCGGCCCGCGACGCGTTTGGGTACACCCCAGATGTACGACACGATCACTGTTTCGCGCGAGTGTGCCCCGGCGTCTCGATACTCGCCAGAAGAGTGCGGCGGGCGAACTACCGTGAGCCCATGACTCAGGGTTGGCCAGCCGGTGCTCATCACGTCGCGTACGACAAACTGCCGGATGTTCTGTGGGACGGCTCTTCTCACCATGCGCGCCTTGTGCATGAGTTGTATCCCGGCGAGGCTGCCTGGGACGCACAGCGGGTGGCGATCTCCATAGGAACCGCTGTGGAGCTTCTCCTCAAGCACGCGCTGGCACGTCAGAGTTTCCACCTGCTGCCCGACAAGTACGCGGTCGAGACAGCACTGACGCTGGACGACAAGGGAACCATGCAGGACCACCTGCCACAGCTGACGACGGTCACGGGACTGGTCGCCTTCGACCGAGCAAACGCTCAGTGCAGCCTGAAGCTGAATAAGAAGGACTTCGAATCGATCTTCCAGGTCCGAAACGCAGCCATTCACCTCGGAGTCGCGTCGACAAAGGCCAACGAGGCCGCGCTCAAGAAGATGGTGCTGCTCACCGACGAGGTGTTCACGCACCTAGGCACCGAACGTTCGGAACAGGTTCGGTATTGGGGTGGCGAGGAGGCGGAGAAGTTCGTCCGCGCGATCGTCGACGAAGCGGTCACCGAGGCGAAGGCCCGGTATGAGCAGATGGTGCGCCGAGCTAGGGAGGACTACCAGAGGCTGGAGCGGAGCCTGGTTGATGCGGGCAGAGCGGAGATCATCAAGCAGTACGCGCTGGTGCCGCCGACGATCGATTCGGTCCGAGAGGAGGCCTCGCCGCACGAATGCCCCGCGTGCCAGAACATGGGCTGGGTGGTCTACGAGGTGCACCGCGGGCATCCGATGGTCGAGTACTCGGATACCGGGGAATACGGGTACGAACCCGCCGGTGCTGCATATGTCGAACGGGAAGGCTCTGCCGACCGGTTCGAGTGCGGAGTGTGCCGACTCAAGCTGGATCGCCGGGAGCATCTCGTCGAGGCTGGGGTGCCGCTGGAGATCGAGCTGGAAGCGGACGACGCGACGGAACAGGAGATAAGCGACTTCGAGGAAGCTCAAGTCGAGTCCTACTTCGAGCGGATGAGTGACGAGATGCGTGGGAAGTAGTCTCGTGCTGACTCGGGTGCTCAGTTCCGGTTGAGGCCGAACTCCTGAGTCATCAGCGCCCGCTTGTAGTGGGACTCTGATTCGTTAACTTCCGAGGGCGAGGTGCTGGGGCCGAACACGCGCAGGATGCTGAATCTGAAGTGCCGGGCATGGTCGGTCTTGCCGCCGCCGGCTCCGATGCTGATCTTGGCGAGTTCCTTGAGCGCGTGGTTGCCACCGTGACCGTCCTGTGCGTACGACCTCCACCGCTGCAGTATCCGCTCGGCGCCATCGGCTTTCCCGACGTACTGCTTGCCGTTGGAGGAGTCGGTGATCAGGTAGATGCCCTGCACCTGTGACAGCGCGGCCCGCCAGTCGGCGTAGCGGCGATCCGACACCATCTCGCCGAGCTCGTGGAAGGTGAGCAGCACCTTGTCGAACCCCGGAAACGGAACGTGATCGCGGTCGGCGATCTCGAGGACAGGCATGCCCGCCACGCGGGAAGCGCGGCGGTGCCAGACCCGCGGGGTGTCCCACTCCACGACGAGTCGGTTGACGAGCGGAGTCAGGAAGTCGCTGCGGTGCAGATCGAAGTATCGGACGTCGGCCGTGCGCTCGGCGGTGATCTCGCCGCGGTTCTCGAACACTCCCCACAACCGGGACCGTTTCTTACCGTCGGCGACCAGGACCACCCAGAACCGCTCCGGTTCGGGAGGGAATTGGCGGGGTGAGGCGCCTTGGAACCGCGTGTATCGCCGAACCTTGTCCTCGGTCAGATCCTCCGGCCCGCGCAGACCCAACTCCTCCCCCGTGTTGAAGCTGTGCCGGATCACGCGGATGTCGTCGAGGCTGATGGGCGGGTCGTGCTCGGCGCCGAGCGCGGCAAGCACGTGGCCGAGTGTCAGAAAAGCGCCAGCGACAGGGGCATCGCCCTCGTCAGGGGCGGGGTTGATGTCCAGGTTCCCCACAGGGAGCAGACTACGGCCAGAGTCGCGGTACGAGACTGAGTTCGAAGTTCATGACCGGCCGTCGCGCAAGTCGACCCTGCGGCGACCGGCCAGCCTCATAGTGTGTCGGCATGTCGGTCCCCTACGTGTTGCAAGCCGCCCCCGATGTCATCGAGCTGTGGTCGACGGTCCGCCTGCCGTTCGAACCGCGCGACTGGGTGCTCGACATGCGCAACGACTTGCGCCGAGCGCTGCGCGACTCAGCTGCGAAGTCGGGTGGGAACCTGCACGCGGTGTACAGCGCAGCCGACGACGGCGCATTTGTCGATACCGAGAACGTCTTGCTCTACAACGTAGGGAGCGCCGCGCTCCGCCCACTGATGGCACGTTCGGTGACCTTCGAACGCGGCTACGAGATGCCGCCGCCACCGTCGGGCAGCGGACTTACCGAAGGTGCGACCCTGCACTACCAGCGCTACCGCGAGGCGCGCGACGACGCGTACGAGTTCTGGAAACCTGGAAAGCAAGTGGCCGCGTTCACCGGGGTCCCCGTGGACTCCGTTACCGGCAAGCCCGCCCCGGTGTGGAAGGCGATACGGGACTTCGCGGCGCCACCAGCCGAGACCGCCACTGCGCCAACACGATTCCTTCTCAAGGTCCACGTAACGGACACGAGAAAGGACAGGCCCGCGAACTCGTTGGCCGACATCGTGAAGCCGACCCTCGACGGCATCATCAGCGCCTATCACAGCCACGAGGGCTCCGACGGCGTCGTCGAAGCTCAGCGGCTCGAGGTGGCGGGGCTGGGATCGGCGGAGACGCTGCGGGACCAGCTTCATGATCGGCGATGGGCCGCACTCGGGGGCAGGCGACTGTTGTCATCGTTCGGCCCGACGGGAGTGCAGTGGAACCCCGCCGACGACTTCTGCGTCGCCGCCCACATCACCCTCAGCACCGGCCGTTCCGTCGCGGACGGCCACCATGCCCGGTGGCGACTGTCGGGCGAGCTGGCGGAGGCCATCCCCGTGCGTAAGGGCTGACGCCCGGGTCCCTCTCTGTTAATTTGCCCGGGCAGTCGGTCGCGCAGGCTGGAATGGGAGATGCGATCGAAGTGATCCTTCGTACGTCTGGCCGGGCCTACATTCAGTTGCACACGGACGGACTATCGGAGGGCGGGCGGCGTGAGCGAGCGGAGACGGCCGACCATGGGTGAGCGCGGTGCGCTGCCCGATCCCATACGCGGCAT
This sequence comes from Mycobacterium sp. SMC-17, assembly GCF_045310915.1. Classification (NCBI taxonomy): domain Bacteria; kingdom Bacillati; phylum Actinomycetota; class Actinomycetes; order Mycobacteriales; family Mycobacteriaceae; genus Mycobacterium; species Mycobacterium sp. SMC-17. The sequence continues at coordinate 10,427 of NZ_JBJIAK010000045.1, forward strand.
CCGCTACGGGATCGAAGAACCGTGCGGCGATGTCCCTGCGTGGCGGCAGAACAATCCACAGCAACGACCCGAGCCGAAGCCGCCCAGCCTGTGGGATCGAATCCGGGGCTGGTTCACGTAGGAGTCGATGAGGCGACCTCATGCGGTGATTATTGGAGCGACGTCAGTCGACCAGCACACGTGTGAGTCGCAGTAATCAGGCCACGAGAGCGAGGACGGTAGCCACCATCTGGATCGCGCCGCCCGCGGCGATGAGGGCCGTGGCCAACTGCTGGTCGTGGAGCAGCGCCGGCACGACCTTCGACTCCTGCTGCCCCGGGTAGAGAAGGCCGTCGTCCTGGTACCGCGGGTTGTCGGGGCGGATGCGGACCATCAGAATCGACCCGATCAGCGTGACCAGAGCGCCTAGCGCGGCGGTGATCGCTGCGGCGAGCTTCACGGCCGTCTCCTTTCCGTTGCGCTCCCGGGGATGTCGTGGTCCGAGGAGCAGAGTCGAGGCCATCCGGGTGCGCCGTGCGGGTAGGCGGTCAGTCCAACTCCTCGCTGTACACGTCGCTCTCGCTGAGACCCGGCAGTCGCTCCGCGAGCAGGTTCTGCACCATGGTGCGCGCCCCGGTCTCGGAGGCGCTCGGCGCGCTCCAGGTCCGTTCGTGACCGGGGCGTTCGCGCACCGTCCAGGACACCACCCACAGCGGTGTGCCGGCTATCGCGGTGTGGTCATCGTCGTCGGCGGTGCGCGTGCTGAGTGCGACTCGGACTACACCCCGGCGCATCCCCATGCCGTGGACGGTACGCGGCGGGTGCGACACCGGAGTTGGGATCGGTAGCGCCGCGGTGGTGGTGCGCTTCGTCCATGTGGTGGACGATTCCGGTGGTGGTCATCGCGTTCGACGTGGCGCTCATCGCCCTGTTCGCAACCGTCAAGCGACGGGGGCTTCGGCGCTTTGGACCTGCCCGCCGCGGAAGGTTCGGGTCTGCTGCCGGCGCCGGCTGGACGGCCGGTGCAGACTCCTCGGGTTACAGCGACGGAGGCCATGTAGGCCACGGAGGCCACTCAGGTTGCGGGGGCGGGCACAGCGGGTGCGGGGGCGGAAGCAGTTGTGGCGGGGGCGGCTGCGGCGGTGGCTGCTGATGATCGCGCTGCGGAGGGCGGGCAGCTCGGGATTGTCAGGACCTACGCCCCGTCGACGGTGCCCCGCCCAGCACCTCGCGCCCGCCGAACAACAGCTCTGGGTTCTTGACGAGCCCGCGGGACTTGCCGGTCGGCCCCTTCTGTCGCGGCGGCCGCAGGGCCTTCTTCTGGATCTGCAGCGCCCGCTCGTAGAGACGCCGGTACTCGGGTCCCTTTTCTACGAGGCGTGCTGCCTCGTTCACGATCTCGTGGAGTCGCGCGAGGCCTTTGCCTTGGAGCGGCTGTTTGGCCGCCAGCCCGGACAGCTCGCGGTGGGTGTGACCGAGCCATCCGCCGCCTTTCCCAACTGGAGGCTTCGCGCCGGGTGACGGAACACCGGCCTCGCGGGTCCGGGTACGAACCGCGGACACGCGGCGTAGAAGGTCGAGGAGTCCTTCGGACCGGTCGTTACGAGACCGCTGCCGCAGCCGGGCCGCGAGGCTGTCGAGCATCCGGATCTCGCCTGAGGTGAGGGGACGGTCGGCGGGGATCAGCTCGACGCGTGCCACCACTAGGGCGATCTCTTCGAGCTTCGGATTCGGGCGCCACGGCTTTTTGCTCTGCATGGTGGGGTCAGCGTAAGCGGAGGGACCGACGCCGCGGTGGGGCTCGCGGTGATCCGGCTAAGAGCAGCTGTCACACTCGCCGGTGACTGGCAACTCGATGCGGCAAGTCGGACACAGCTTCGGTTCCGGCGGCTCGACCTGTTCCTTACGGCGCGCTCTGGACGGGAACCCGATACCGAGGCACGCCGCGCACGTGCAGCCGCCCGGGTGGCCGCGGGCGTAGAGATCCGGAGGAGCACCTCTGCTCCCCATCGTGCGCCGTCGACCCATCAGACGCCTCCTCCGACGAGACACCAGTACACGGTCGGTCACCGCAGCGTAAGCCGAAGGCCCGACGCGGTGGTGATGTTCGCGGCGGTCAGGCAGCTCTCGCGAGACCTACTCCTCCTGCGGCTTCCTCTTCTTCACGGGTGGCTTCGGCCGCAGCTGCGACCAGTCCACCGTCACCGTCCGCTTGCCCGCGTCCTCCGGGTCCGGCTGCGGAGGTAGGACACGGAAGACGAGGTAGCCATCCACGCCCTTCGGGTTCGGGCGGCCGTCTCGGCGGAGTTCTACGCGGTGGGGGCGGCCGCCCTCGGGCCACTTCTCGGTCAAGTACGGGACGAACTCTGCGGGGTCGCGCAGCGGGATGGACTCGGCGGGGTCGAGATCGTCGAGACAGAAAGGGACCCAGGTCTCGCGGAAGCGCGGCGGCATGGCTGCATTCTCTAAAACAGAGAACTCCGGGAGGAAGTGGGTAGGGCTCGGCGGGTGGGTCCTCTACCTGTTTTGCTGACGCACCCGATCGAAGCTCCACCGGATCGCCGCGGCCAGATTCGCTTTGTACCCGGCCTCGAGTTCGTTGTCGTGCTGGCGCTGTATCCACGACGGATGCTTCGCGGCGAAGACGAGCGGCACGCCCCCTGGAAGCCGCCCCCGCGGCGGCTCGAAGGGTGGCACCGACACTCGCGCTCGCGGGTAGAAGAACGACACGACACGTTCGGCGTCGCGGCCCAACGTGATCACCAGTCGGGGGCGCACGATCTCAAGCTCGCGGTGGAGGAACGGTGCGCAGTTGACGATCTCGTGCTGATGAGACGCGCGGTTCTTGGGCTGATTTTGACAGCGGATTCGAGAGTCGTTTGATCACGAATTCGGGAGTCGTTGAGGGCGCCTGGGCTGCCAGATTGCTCACGAATTCGGGAGTCACTGATGCTGGGCTCGGACCCGGTGCCGCCGCTTCACATTCTCGACTCAAGGCTGGCGGGTCACCGCGAGCGCTGTCCCGAGAATCCATACGAACAAGAAGGCCGGCATTGCCGTGATCGAGAGGCCCTGCAGGGAAAGTGGGCCTTCCTCGACGATGAATGCGGCGAGCAGGAGTGGGTGTACTGCGGCGGCTGCGATCGCAAGATGTGCGGTGTATAGGGGTAGCACTCTGTGGCGGTATACCGCGATGGCGAATGAGCCGAGCGCCACGACGGTGGGCATCCCTGACATCGCCAACAGTCCAAAGGTCAAGTCGTAGAGCAGTGTTGACAGCTCTGCGGTGTGTTCCCGGTAAAGCAAGAGGTTGAACGCGGTGAAGCCGCTGAGCAAGAGGATCACACAGCCGAAGAAGCTGGCGGCAAAGCACACCGGCAGCGTTGATCGCGTGGGCAGCCGATCGCGCAGGTAAGTCCAGAGCCCGGCACCGAAGACAAACCATAGGGTGACGCCCACAGTGTTGAGCAGCTGAGTAACGACCAGCTGATCATGGTGGTCCACCGCCCACACCGCCACATCAGTGCCCGACGTCTGGGTTTGCGGGTAGGACCAGATCGGATACACCGGCAAGGTCAACGCCGGCAGCGCAAACCCGATCACGCCGCTCCATCGGGTCACGCGTGCCGAACTCCCATAGGCCGGTGTCTCGGCGCTCGTCACGTTGCTGTCGTTCATGGCAGCCCCCTCAGTGGCAATCTGACCAGTGGACAGTTCTTCGAACTGTCGTCAGCATGCCCGATCCGAGGAAACTTATCAATGGTCAGATTGCTCGGTAGGCTGCCCATATGGCTTCAACTGCGCGGTCGCGGCCGTATCACCACGGGCAGCTTGAGCGGGCGGCGATCGACGGTGCCATCAAGGAGGTGGAGGGCGTCGGAGTTGCTGCGGTAAGCATGCGCCGTATCGCCCGCCATGCTGGCGTGTCCCACTCAGCACTGGCTTATCAGTTCGGTGACAAGGCCGGCATCTTCACTGCGGTAGCGACCGAGGGGTTCGGCCTGCAGGCAGAAATGCTCCGTGCGGCCGCGACGGGCCCGGCCGGATTCCTGTTGGGCGGCCATGCCTATGTGAAATTTGCCCTTACCCACCGGGGCTACTTCGAGGTGATGTTCCGCCCTTACCTGTACCGCGGCGACGACCCGAAGCTGTTGGTCGCCAAGAACGCGGCATTCGATATTTTGTATGGCACGGCCCGATCCGGTCTGACATTGCACCGCTCGGAACCGGTCACCGACGAAGCTGTCCGTGCACTCGCCATGGCGGGGTGGTCACTGTCTCACGGGTTGGCCACACTGGCGTTGACGGCCAACATTAGTGAGCAGATCGACACGGACCCCTCGGTTCTGGCTGGGCAAATGATGCAGGGCGTTATCGCCTTGGCTGAACTGGCCAAACAGGTATCGACTGATCAGAGGTAACAGTCGAGGACCGCAGCGCATGCGCGGTGAAGCTGATCCAGTCGATGAGCAGCGCGGCGTCATAACCAGCATGGTTATAACCGTTGGCCTGTAAGTGCGCCACCAGCAGCGTAGCGATGGAATCGCTACGCAAGAACTCGTCGAGGACGGTGAGCACTTCTGCGAGGTTGGCCAGCTCGCCATCGCTGACCGCGGTGCGGGTCCTCGCTGGTCGGTCCGAATCCTCAATCACTTGGCTGGCTCGGTCTGATCGGTGGTCTTGGCGCGGGTCTGTGCCAGGCGGAAGGAGTCGGTGCCGGTTTCGATGATGTTGCCGCCGAAGGTGAGTCGGTCCACGATCGCTGCGCACAACCTCGGGTCGCTGAACGTTTTGGTCCAGCCGGAGAAACTCTCATTGGACGCGATCGCCACCGATGCCTTCTCTTCGCGTTCGGTGAGCACCTGAAACAGCAGTTCAGCGCCGCGGCGATCCAGTTCCATGTAGCCCAACTCGTCGATGCAGAGCAGATCAACCCGGCCGTAGCGGGCGATGGTCTTGGACAGCTGTTTGTCGTCGGAGGCTTCGACGAGTTCGTTGACCAGCTTGGTGGCCAGGGTGTACTTCACCCGATAGCCGGCCATCGCCGCCTCGGTGCCCAACGCGATCAGCAGATGGCTCTTGCCGGTGCCGGAATCGCCGATCAAACACAGCGGCAACCCTTTCTTGACCCATTCGCATTTCGCCAAGGTGTGCACTGCGGCGGCATCGACGTGCGGATTGGCGTCGAAGTCCCAGGCCCGCAACGACTTATCGCGGGGAAACCCGGCGGCTTTGATCCGCCGCGTCGCGCGGCGCCGGGCTCGGTCATCGCATTCGGCCATCAACAGCTCGGCCAGGAATCCGCGGTAGGACATCTGCTCGGCGGCGGCCTCATCGGCCAGCTCGGCGAAGTTGGCGCGGATCGTCGGTAGACGCAGCATCCGGCAGGCCTGCTCGACCGCGGCGTCGGAGGCCTGCTCGGTCAATCCGCGCCGGTGCGGCAGGCTGGTGCTCACAGAAGTCGTAGTGGTCATGGCGTGGCGGTGTCCTTCCTGGGGGTGCGCAGCAGGGCGTCGTAAGCCGCCACCGAGGGCAGCGGGCGGGAATCAATGGGTAACGCGGCCAGCCGCCTTGCGGTCAACGACGCCACCGCCTCGGTGTCATCGCCGGTTTCGCGGTGTTCATCTGACAGTTCAGAGGTGCTGTCCTCAGCGGCCTTTCGCGCTTCCAGGACCACGGCATCGGCGGTGAGCGCTCCGGCGGCCTGGGCGCGGGCCAACCCGATGACCACCACCTCGTGCGGTAGGTGCCGGTGCGCCAGGAGTACGCCGATCAGTTCGCGGGTGCCGGCGGCGTCACCGTGAGTCTTGCGTGCCGCGGCCCACCAGGCGTCGTGCACCGGGGTGAAACGCCCAACCGCGCGGGCCTGCTCCAACGCCGTCGACCCCGGCAGGGCACCGGGTTTGCGCAGCAGGATCTCCAGGTAGTGATCCAATTCCAGCCGGGTTTCGGCCTTGCCCGGCAAGCGTTCATGGGTCGCGACCAGCTGGCGGTCGCAGTACACCTCCAGGTGCGAGGCGTGCAGCTGCACCCGAACTTGGCGGCCGGCGAACCGGACCGGTACCGAATACCGGTTGGTGCGCACCGTGATCTGACTGTGCCGATCCACCCGCAGGTTGAACCAACGGCCGGTCTCGAACGCGGCATCCGGCAGCGGCGAGAGCAATGGCGCCTCGACGGTGAACAGTTCACCGACAGTGCGGACCCGGGAACCGATGCGCCGGTCGAGGTCATCGGCGTCCCATTTGTCGATCATGGCGTCGAGTTCGGCGATCGATTCGACCTGCGGGACCGGGACGAAGTGATTGCGGCGAAACCAGCCGATCTGGCCTTCCACGCCGCCTTTCTCGTGGGCGCCTTCGATGCCCGGCTGACAATAGAAAGCCTCCACCGCGTAGTGGGAGCGAAACGCCACCCAGCGGTCGTTTTCCACCCGGTGCCGTGACAACCCCAGCACCGCCGACACCGCCGATTTCAGGTTGTCGTAACGGATTCGGCCGAATGGCACCCCACCAAGAACCTCGAAGGCGTGCACGTGGCCTTCCAGGAACGCTTCCTGGCCGGCGGACAGGAACACCCGGTGGACCGCGCGGCCGGAGAACGACAGGCGTAGCGAGAACAACGTGCACGTGACCGGCTGGCCGCGTAGTTCGATCACCACATCGCCGAAGTCGACCTCGGCTTCCTCGCCGGGCCGGTGCGATTGCGGGACGAACACCTCGACCGGGGCGCGGCCGGATTCGGCCAGGACCTCCCCGCGGCGCACCGACATATACGCCCGCACCCGCGAATACGACACGTCGGCTTGGTGCTCCTCGCGCAGCCGGTCGAAGATCCGCTTGGCCGTGTGGCGTTGTTTGCGCGGGGCGGTCAGATCGGCGCGCAGCCAACCGTCGATGACCTCGCGGTAGTCATCGATCTTGCTGCCCCGGCTGGGATAGTGCTTACGTTCCGAAGGCCACGCCGACCCCAGCGCTTTGTGCACCGTCGTCCACGACACCCGGTACTCGCGCTGAATCGCCCGCGCCGACTTCCCGGCGCGGGCATCCCGGCGAATCGCCGCATACAACTCCACCTTGGACGCCGAAGGCCGCACACCGGTATCCAACCCGCGCCACATGGACAGCCCGTGACTCCCGAATTCACAGTCAACGACTCCGCCTCGACAACACCGACTCCGAAATTCGTGATCAAACGACTCTCGAATCAGTAGTCAAAGTCATTGGGCGGATGGCAGTGCACCGCGTTGCTGATGAACACCTGCTTCTTCGTGAGGCCGGCGAGCGCGATGCCCTCGTCGATCAGGTCGCCGCTCCCTTCGGTGAACGGGATCTGGCTCTCCATACACTTCTCGCACAGGCTCTGCCCGACCAGAGCCACCGGTGACGTCAGGCACCCGTAGCCGGGCGCAGACGCGGTGACGCCGGGGATGTTCATGCCGTCGCAGCGGCGACAGTTGGCGATCTCGGTGTCGAGGGTGATCTTGAGCCTTCGCCGCGAGGCGTCGATGTCGTGCTCCACCGCGTTCGAGCTCATCGGTGGAGTGTAGGTAGGGCGAGGTCAGCGGCGGCGTGGATCACGAGCCACACTTTCACGTTCCGTATTCGGGTACATCGTGGTTCGGTGCCTTCTACCGAGGACCCGTGAACCGGCCCACGTATTGGATCGGTCGGAGCTCGAAGTGTGTCTCGTCGACAGGCCCGTGGTGCTCCGTGAAGCTGGCAGCCGTCCCGAGGTTCAGGTCGATGCCGTGGAAGATCCAGATCGAGTACCTGTCCGGGTGGTCACGCGAGTGCATCAATTCGCGGAGCGTTATGAAGAAGGCTGGGTCCGCTGATCGGGTTCCCTTCACCTCGAAGCGTCCGGCGCCCGAGCCTCAGCGGGTGGATCACACCATCGGCCATCAACTTGTAGAAGTGTGTCGGCCCAACCCTCAGCGCCTTAACCGCCTCCGGAATGCTCAGCAGGGTCAGGTCGTCATGGTCGATGGGTTCCGCAGCTACGTCCATGCCGCCAGACGGTATGCCCCCGCGTGAATACCGGTGGCTGAAATAGGTATAGCTTTTCACGCCAAATCCGCAACGAGCTATACCCGAAACATCAGGAACGGCAACGGGATAACCCGTTGCCGGTGACGGTGCAGAAGACGTTGCCGGCAGGCTATGCCGCCTCGCTGATGATGTGGTCGACCTCCGCAGCCGGGATCAACCTCCGCCTGCCGAGCCTGATCGACCGCAGCTCCCCCGACCGCAGCTGCGAGTAGATCAGCGACCGCCTCACCTTCAGTCGGTCGGCAGCTTCTTCCACGGTTAGTACCGTCGCGGTGCCGCAGCGGGTGCGGGTTCACTTTGCGTCGCCGCCAAAACCGCGGCGATCGTCGCGGCCAGCGCGGCCGGGTCTGTGGTGCTCATACCTGCAATCCGATCACGCGTTTCCGATTCCGACGAACGATCCGTACGACACGCCGAAACACGTCGGTGCACACCGAGAACGTCACCGCTCACCCCACACCCTGGGCGACAGCAGCGCCGCCGCAGACGCCAACGACTCCCGGGAGGTGTGTGCGTAAGTGCGCATCGCCAGCACACCGTCAGCGTGCCCAAGCTACGCCGCGATCGTCGCTGTGGGTGCACCTCGCAGGTGCAAGAGCGTCGCCGCGGTGTGCCGGGATGCATGAAGGCGGCGGTGCGGGACACCGGCGAACATCAGCGACCTGTTCCACCACGCGTTCAGTGCGCGGGGGCTGACCGGGCGGCCGTACGGATGCGCGATCACGTAGCCGTCGTTCGGCCCCTCCCACAGCTCACCCGCCACGAGTCGCGTTGTCCGCTGCTCACGCCGGACTCTGCGCAGGATGGGGATCAGGTGCGGAGGCACGTCGAGTTCCCTTGCGCTGGAGAGCGTCTTGGCGTCGTCCTGCTCGATCACACCTTGCGCCGTTGACACCCTCGTTGCCCGGATCGCGAGCGTCGGAACCTCGGCGTCGAGGGTGATCGCGGACCATCGTAGCCCGGCCAGTTCACCGCGGCGCAGGCCAGGCAGTGCGAGATGCACGAAGAGCTCTCGTAGATGCGCGTGCTCAATCTCCCGCACCACCTTCGGAGCGGCGTCGGCCGGCGGAGCAGACACCGCGTGGGCGTCAACGAGCTGCTCGACTTCGACTTCGGACAACACATCATCGAGCTTCAGGTCCGGTGCACCCGACGGCCGACGCAGCGGCTCCACGAGGTCGATCACATTCCTCGGCAAGATGCCTTGAGCCTGAAGGTCTTTCCACACGGACCGCCACCGCGCCAGCATGGGGTTGATGCTCGTGCGCGCCCACAAACCGCGTGGTCCGGTGCCGTCACGGAGCTCGACGACGAGCTTCTCCACGTCCGCCTTGACGATCTTCTGCACCGGGCGGTCGCCGTACTTCTCGATGACTGGAGCGAGCGCGGCGGTGTACGCGGCGTGGGTGGTGGGCTTGATTCGCTTGCCCGCCAGCCACTGTTCGCACGCCGCCTTCACCGTGAGTTGTGACGGCGCGGTGCACGTTCCGGCTGCTCGTTCTGCAGTGACGGTGGCGTGCGCGTCTATCGCTTCTTTCAACGTGCGGAACCTCCGGCGGCGTTGATGCCGCGCGCCGTTGGGGCCTGTTACTTCGAGCCTTACCTCGTACCGACGGCCGGACGGGAACTCGCGCACCGTCACGTAACTCGGGATCTTCATGCGTCTACCTCACCCTAGAAATTCGGTGAGACCAGCCGCGCGGAACGACACGCCGACACAGCTCGCGGGACCGATTCCGGCCCCCATGTGTCATGTTGAGTCACCTTCGGAGACGGCCGCTCCGGGTCCGATACTTGATGGGCGGCATATCCGCTGGTGTTGGCGGTGGCGGAGGGATTTGAACCCCCGGTTGGGTTTAACCAACTCTCGCTTTCAAGGCGAGTGCATTAGGCCGCTCTGCCACGCCACCGCCGAACAGCCTAAGGGGTCCGGGCCCGAACAACCTCAGAGGGTCCGTGTGTAGCGTTGCGGCTATGCGCGCGATCGTCGTCGAATCCCCAGGTCAGCTGGCATGGTCCGAGGTCCCGGACGTCACGGCCAAAGCGGGCGAGGTCGTCATCGACGTCACGGCCGCCGGAGTGAACCGGGCCGACCTGCTGCAAGCCGCGGGCCTCTATCCCCCGCCGCCGGGCGCCAGCGACATTCTCGGGCTGGAGGTTTCCGGCGTCGTCTCCGAGGTCGGTGCCGGCGTCGGGAACTGGGCTGTCGGTGACGAGGTGTGCGCCCTGCTGGCCGGCGGCGGCTACGCCGAGAAGGTGGCCGTGCCCGCGGCCCAGGTCATGCCGATCCCCGCGGGGGTGAGCCTGCAGCATGCGGCCGGTCTGCCGGAGGTCGCCGCCACGGTGTGGTCCAACCTGTCCATGACCGCGCATCTGCGGTCCGGCCAGCTGGTGCTGCTGCACGGCGGCGCCAGCGGCATCGGCACGCATGCGATCCAGGTCGCGCACGCACTGGGCGCCCGCGTCGCAGTCACCGCGTCACTCGAAAAGCTGGAGCTCTGCCGCGAACTGGGCGCCGACATCCTGATCAACTACCGCGACGAAGACTTCGTCGCGCGGATCACCGAGGTGGGCGGCGCCGACGTCATCTTCGACATCATGGGTGCGGCGTACCTGGACCGGAACATCGACGCGCTCGCACCCGACGGCCGCGTGGTGATCATCGGCATGCAGGGCGGCGTCAAGGGCGAACTGAACATCGCCAAGCTGCTGGGTAAACGGGCCGGCGTCATCGCCACCGCGTTGCGCTCCCGCCCGCTCGACGGGCCGTCCGGCAAGGCCGCGGTGATCTCCGAAGTGGTGCAACATGTTTGGCCCATGATTGCCGACGGCCGGGTGAAGCCCATCATCGGCGCCGAGCTGCCCATCGAACAGGCGGCGGCAGCCCACCAGCTCCTGCAGGCGGGGGCGGTATCCGGGAAAGTGCTTCTGCAAGTCAGGGATTGAGCTCGCCGAAACTGACCACATGGCGGTTTCGAGGCCGGTTTTCCGCCACCAGGTCACGCTCGCGGCGCTGAGCGGAATCGATGAACTCACCGAAAGCGCAACGCCCTGAACGCAGGATCAACCGAGGCCGATAGGTTGGCAGAGTGACGTTCACGTACACCGCGCCGGTCCGCTATCTCGAGGTCGACCAGCAGGGCGTGGTCTTCAACATGTGGTACCTGGCCTACATGGACGAGGCCTTCGGCGCGTTCATCGCCCGGACGGCGTCATGGCGCGACATCTTCGAGGCGGGCGTCGACGCCCAGGTGGTCCACACCGAACTGGACTGGTCAGGCTCCCTGAAGTGGGGCGACCAGATTCACGTCGACGTCACCGTGCCGGCCCGGGGCCGCACCTCGTTCACCGTCGAATTCCTCATCCACGCAGGCGATTCCGCGCGGCCCATCGTCACCGCGCGGACCGTCTACGTCTGTATCGCGACCGACGGCTCCGGGAAGGTCGAACCGCCGCAGCTGCTGCTCGACGCTCTGGCCTACGCGTAACTAACCGAGCGACGCCAGCGCCCGGACGAGCTGGTCCACTTCGGCCGTCGTCGTGTAGTGCCCGAGACCGACCGTCACGGCACCGCCGACGTCATTGACGCCGATGGCCTCCAGCACCCGGGAGTTGCCGTCCGACACGGCCAGTACGCCGTTGTCGGCGAGCCGGCTGATGACGCGGTCGGCGGGCACGCCCTGGACGGCGAAGCTCAGCACCGGAATGGCGGCCTCGGGTGCGCCGAGCACCATGACCAACGGCAACGACCGCAGCGAGTTACGCAGGTACCCGAACACCCGGCTGAGGTAGGCCTCGGCCGACTGCATGGATCGTGCGAGCCGTTCGCGGCGGGAGCCGGTCGCGGCGTCGTCGAGGTTCGCCAGGTACTCGATACTGGCGACGACGCCACCGAGCAGTCCGAACTGGTGCGCGCCCACTTCCAGGCGCGCGGCCCCGGTGGCGTTCGGATCGAGCGAAACCGCCGCCAGGGTGTCGATCATCGCGGGGTCGCGGAACACGAGCGCACCGATCGGCGGGCCACCCCACGCGATCGCGTTCAGCGCCACCACATCGGCGTCGACGTCGTTGATGTCGAGCAGTCGGTAAGGCGCGGCCACCGAGTGGTCGACGACGACCATGCCGCCGTTCTCCCGGGCCATTTTGGTCACGGGCCGCAGATCAGTGACGGTGCCGAGCTTCGAGGATGCCGACGTGATCGCGATCAGCCGGGTCGGCCGGGTGATGAGCGTCTCCCACTGCCAGCTGGGCAGTTCGCCGGTCTCGATGTCGACCTCGGCCCACTTCACCTTCGCGCCATAGCGATTCGCGGCCCGCAGCCACGGCGCGATGTTGGCCTCGTCGTCCAGGCGGGTGACGACCACTTCGTAGCCCAGCCCCGACCGCGACGCCGACGCCTCGGCCAGCGAGTTCAGCAGGACGGCACGGTCGGCGCCGAACACCACGCCGCGCGGGTCGCCACCGACGAGATCGGCGACCGCCTGTCGCGCGGCGGTCAGGACCGCGGCGCTGCGCTGCGCGGCCGGATGCGGGCCGGCGGCCGACGACATGGAACCGCGGAAGGCGGTCGAAACGGTGGTCGCTACCGAATCCGGCAGCAGCATTCCGGTCGGGGCATCGAAGTGCACCCAGCCGCCGCCCAATGACGGGTGCAGACCGCGCACCCGGGCGACGTCGTATGCCATGCCATGCCAACCTTCGAGCGATTCAGGCCTGCCAGCCAAATTTTTCCGGCGGGCGTGCCCCGCTGCACACCGGCGAAAGCCGGGCCACCCGAACAGCCATACTAGTGCAGTGAGCTTGGCGTCCGGCGTCCTTGTCGCCCTGTTGATCATGGTGATCCCTGGAGCAATCACCGCCCGCGTAGCACAGCTAACCTGGCCCGTTGCCATCGCAGTCGGCCCCGCAGTGACCTACGGCATCGTGGCCCTGGCCGTCCTGCCACTGGGTGCCGTCGGGGTCCCCTGGAACGGCTGGACGGCTCTGCTGGCATTCGTCATCGTGGTCGCGGTGGTTGCCGGGCTTCGTCGTGCGCTACGGCGCTACCGCGACACCGCGGCAGAAGCGCTCGCGATAAGCCGCGGCCCGGCCCTGTTCGTCGCCGCGGGAATTCTCGTCGGCGCGACGGCGATCGCAATTTCAGCAATCCTCGGCATGCCACATTGGCAATCCATTCCGAGCACCTGGGACTCGGTCTGGCACGGCAACACCATCCGCTGGATTCTCGACGTCGGTCAGGCCTCACCCACCCACATGGGTGAGCTTCGTAACGTCGAGACGCACGCGTTGCTGTACTACCCGTCGACCTTCCACGCCCTGGCCGCCGTCTTCTGCCAACTCACCGGTGCCGCGCCCGCGACGGCCTACACCCTGCACTCCCTGGCGGCCTCGGTCTGGCTGTTCCCGGTCAGCGCGGCGAGTCTCACGTGGGCCATGGTCCGGCCGTACAAGTGCCAGCGCTGGAGCGCCGGAGCCGCCGCCGCGGCGGGGGCGCTGGCGGCGTCGTTCACCGCGGTGCCCTACGTCGAGTTCGACGTTGCCGCCGTCCCCAACCTGGTGGCCTACGGCCTCGCCGGGCCGACGACCGTGCTGATCATGTCGTGCCTGCGGCACCGTGACCGGATCCCGCTGGCCGTCATCGCACTGATCGGGGTGTTCTCCACCCACATCACGGGCGGCGTCGTCGTCGTCACCTTCGTCGGCGCCTGGTGGCTGTGCGACACCCTCCGGAATCCGGTGCGCGGCCGGCTCGCCGACTTCGTGACCCTGGCGGCCGTCGCCGTGCCGTCTCTGCTGCTGTTCCTGCCCCAGTTCATCGGAGTGCTCGCGCAGGCCGACATCATCGTCGGGCACGCTTTCGTCACGCATCAGACCCGGCTCCGGGTGCTGTTCAACGCCATCGTGCAGCACACGCGCCACCTCAACGACTACCCGATTCAGAACATGCTGATCGCGCTCGGCGGCATCGGCGGTCTGATCCTGCTGATCAAGCGCGTCTGGTGGCCGGCGTTTGTGTGGGTGGTGCTGATGGTCGCGATCGTGCATTCCGGTGCGCCGTTCGGCGGTCCGATCGGCGCGCTGATCGGGTCGTACGCGGACCTCTACTACAGCGACCCGCGCCGGCTGTCCGCCGTGGTCACCCTGCTGATCACGCCGTTCGCCGGCATCGCATTGTTCGCCGTCATCGCCTTCGCCGTCGGTTGGCTGCAGAAACGTGCGCCCCGGACAGAGCGGTTCTGGGCCGCGGTGACAGTGGCCCTGCTCGCGTTTTCGACGGTCGGCCTCGCGTGGCACTACTTCCCGCGGCACCGCTACCTGATCGGCCAGAAGTACGACCAGATCATGGTCAACGACAAGAATCTCCAGGCCTTCGCCTACCTGGCGACGCTGCCCGGCGCCAAGGACACCTTGATCGGCAACGCGAACACCGACGGCACGTCGTGGATGTACGCGGTCGCCGGCCTACATCCGCTGTGGACCCACTACGACTACCCGCAGCAACAGGGCCCGGGCTACCACCGCTTCATCTTCTGGGCCTACGCCGACGACGCCGACACCGATCGGCGGATCGCCGAGGCCGTGCACGCCCTGAACATCAAGTACGTGATCACCAGCTCGACCATCGTCAAGGGGTTCGTCATGCCCGACGGACTAGTGTCGCTGGATAGGTCGAAGTCGTGGGCGAAGATCTACGACAATGGGCGGTCCCGCATCTACGAGTGGCGCGGCGACGCCGCACCGGCGAACAGATAGGAACACTGCAGGCATGACGCTGAAACCAGAAGACGACGACGACAACATCGAGGTCATCGGCGGGGACCTGGCATTGGGCGGGGAACCGGGACAGGACTCCGACCAGGGCGACGAAGGCAAATCGCTGACCGACTTGGTCGAGCAGCCGGCCAAGGTCATGCGCATCGGCACCATGATCAAGCAGCTGCTGGAAGAAGTACGCTCCGCGCCGCTGGACGAGGCGAGCCGGAACCGCTTGCGCGACATCCACCGGTCGAGCATCCAGGAGCTCGAAGACGGCCTCGCGCCGGAGCTGACCGAGGAGCTGGAACGACTGTCGCTGCCGTTCTCCGAGGAGAAGGTGCCGTCGGCCGCCGAGCTGCGCATCGCGCAGGCCCAGCTGGTCGGCTGGCTCGAAGGCCTGTTCCACGGCATCCAGACGGCCCTGTTCGCTCAGCAGATGGCCGCCCGGGCACAGCTCGAGCAGATGCGTCAGGGCGCCCTGCCGCCCGGCGCCGACGCCGGTCGCGGCCCGTTCCAGTCCGGCACCGGCCAGTACCTGTAGACGTGACGGAACCGCACATCTCCACGCAGAACGCGTGGGTCGAATTCCCGATCTTCGACGCGAAGTCCCGTTCGCTCAAAAAGGCGTTCCTGGGCAAGGCCGGCGGCGGGATCAACCGCAACGAGTCGAATGTCGTTGTGATCGAAGCACTTCGGGATATCACCATGTCGCTCAACATGGGCGACCGGGTCGGTCTGGTCGGGCACAACGGCGCCGGCAAGTCGACGCTGCTGCGCCTGCTGTCGGGCATCTACGAACCGACGCGCGGTTCGGCGACCGTCCGCGGCCGCGTGGCCCCGGTCTTCGACCTGGGTGTCGGCATGGACCCGGAGATCTCCGGTTTCGAGAACATCATCATCCGCGGTCTGTTCCTGGGGCAGACCCGCAAGCAGATGCTGGCCAAGGTCGACGAGATCGCCGAGTTCACCGAACTCGGCGAGTACCTCTCGATGCCACTGCGCACATACTCCACCGGTATGCGCGTGCGCCTGGCCATGGGTGTGGTCACCAGCATCGACCCCGAAATCCTGCTGCTCGACGAGGGCATCGGCGCGGTCGACGCGGAATTCCTCAAGAAGGCCCGCACCCGGCTGCAAGCCTTGGTGGAACGCTCCGGAATCCTGGTGTTCGCAAGCCATTCCAACGAATTCCTGGCCCGGCTGTGCCAGACCGCGATGTGGGTCGACCACGGCACCATCCGCATGACCGGTGGCATCGAGGACGTCGTCCGCGCTTATGAGGGCGAGGACGCGGCACGGCACGTGCGCGAGGTGCTCGAAGAGAACGAGCGCGAGCGCCAGACGTGACCGACATGTTGTGCGCGGTGATCGTCACCCACCGACGGCCGGAGCTGTTGGCGAAATCCCTTGCCGTGGTGTGTTCCCAGACGCGACTGCCCGACCACGTCATCGTCGTCGACAACGACAACGATCCGGCGGTGCGGGTTCTCGTCGAGTCCCAGCCGGTCGCGACGACGTACCTCGGTTCGGCCCGAAACCTCGGCGGCGCAGGCGGTTTCGCCCTCGGCATCCTGTATGCCCTGTCGCTGGGCGCCGAGTGGGTCTGGCTGGCCGACGACGACGGACGCCCCGCCGACTCGTCCGTGCTCGCGACGCTGCTGGACTGTGCGGCCAAGCACGACCTGGCCGAGGTGTCCCCCATGGTGTGTGACCTGAATGAACCTGCCCGCCTGGCCTTTCCGCTGCGCCGCGGTTTGGTGTGGCGGCGGTATGTGTCCGAGTTGCAGGTCGACAAGAATGCCGGCGTCGACCTGCTGCCCGGCATCGCGTCGTTGTTCAACGGCGCACTGTTCCGGGCCGCGACGCTGGAAGCCGTTGGCGTACCGGATATCCGGCTGTTCGTCCGCGGTGACGAGGTCGAGGTGCACCGCCGGCTCGTCCGCTCCGGCCTGCCGTTCGGTACGTGCCTGAACGCGGTGTACCTGCACCCGCAGGGGTCCGACGAGTTCAAGCCGATCCTCGGCGGCCGCATGCACACGCAGTACCCCGACGACGCCACCAAACGCTATTTCACGTACCGCAACCGCGGCTACCTGCAGTCCCAACCAGGTCTGCGCAAGCTGGTTCCCCAGGAGTGGGTGCGGTTCGGGTGGTACTTCCTGATCACCCGACGTGATCCGGCCGGGTTGCGTGAGTGGATGCGGTTGCGCCGCTTGGGACGAGACGAGAAGTTCAGCAGGCCCGGTGCGGGCGGACCCACGACAGGAGGACAGCGATGACGTTCACCGACGCGGCCGCGCAGTCCAAGACGCTGCGCCGCGCCTGGGGCGACCTGGTGACCGGCTTCGGCAAGCGCGAGCTCTGGCTGCACCTGGGCTGGCAGGACATCAAGCAGCGCTACCGGCGCTCGGTACTCGGCCCCATCTGGATCACCATCGCCACCGGCACCATGGCCGTGGCACTGGGTGGCCTGTACTCGCAGCTGTTCCACCTACCGCTGGCCGAGCACCTGCCCTACGTGACGTTGGGCCTGATCATCTGGAACCTGATCAACGCGTCGATCCTCGAAGGCGCTGACGTGTTCATCGCCAATGAGGGCCTCATCAAACAACTTCCGACGCCGCTGTCGGTGCACGTCTACCGGTTGGTGTGGCGGCAGGTGCTGCTGTTCGCGCACAACATCATCATCTTCGTGATCATCGCGATCATCTTCCCCAAGCCGTGGTCGTGGGCCGACCTGTCGGTGATCCCCGCGCTGGCGCTGATCGTGGCCAACTGCGTCTGGGTCGCGCTGTGTTTCGGCATCCTGGCGACGCGGTACCGGGACATCAGTCCGCTGCTGGCGAGCCTGGTGCAGCTGCTGTTCTACATCACGCCCATCATCTGGAACGACCAGACACTGCGTCTTCAGGGTGCGGGCACCTGGTCGAAAATCATTGAGCTGAACCCACTTCTGCACTACGTGGACATCGTGCGTGCGCCGCTGCTCGGTGAACCCCAGGAATTGCGGCACTGGCTCGTGGTGATCACGTTGACCGTTGCGGGCTGGATCGTCGCCGCGCTGGCGATGCGGCAGTACCGCGCGCGCGTGCCGTACTGGGTGTAGTTCGCCACCTCGGCGGTCCGGCGCGGCGATCGACGGGCCGCGTGTCGCGCAGGTCACTGCGCCGGGCTCAGCTGGTTGTCTCCACGGATCCGGCCGGTCACCTGAGCGTCACCTCGGGTTCGGTGGCGCGGAGTTCAATTGGGGCGACCGGCTTTCCGCGTTCCAACAGGAGCAACCATGACCATCACCGAAACTCCCACCACCAACGACACCGCGAACGGGCAGGTCATCGAGGCCGAGCTCGTCGAGACCACCAAGGCCGCCGCCGAAGAGGCGACCAACACCGGCCTGGCCATCCGCGAGGTGCTGAGCGGCGTGCTGGAGCGTCAGCTCGACGCCGGCCACAGCCTCACCCGTCAACTGGTCAGTGCGACCTCCGCCGCCACCGAGGCGGTCGTCGAGTCGCCCGCCAAGGTGATCTCCTCCATCCGTGACGGCGCCACCCTGCCGGATGCGGTGAGCGAGACCGGTTCGGCTGTTCAGGACGTCCTGGCCGAGTCGGGACGCGACATCCGCAGCGCCGTCGGCGAATACGTCGGCCGTAACGCCGTCGGCCCCAACGCCATCATCGCCGGTGCGTCGCAGGTGGCCGGCTCGCTGGTCCGCGCCCAGGGCGCCCTGACCGCGACCGCGGTGGACGGGCTGTTCACCGTGGCCGGCACCGCGGCCCAGGGCGTCGAGGACGTCCGCGAGGTCGCCTCGCGCGAGTGGGGCGAGCTGCGCACCACCGCGTCGTCGGCCCGCGAGGCCATCGAAGCGCAGGTCTCGGCCTCTCGCGAGAGCATCCGGGACGCTTTCGACACCACTGCTTGATTCACCGCGACGCTCGGGATCGGTCGGAGTGCGGGCCGATCCCGAGCACCAGCGCGTCCAGATTCAGGGCACCAGCCGGCTGTTACTCACCGCCGCCCTTGGCCGAACCATGATCGCTCTTGCCGGCACCCTGTGACTTGCCGGCCGCGTCACGCGAGTGACCACTGGTGGTACCGGAGCCCGACGCGGCGTTGTCCGCGCCCTTCGCCTTCGCGTCCCGCTTGGTTTTCGGGGTGCTCTTGCGCGTGGGGGTCGTGGTCCCGTCGTCGGCACTCTTGGTCCCGTCTGCGGTGGACGCTCCGGTAGCGCTGCTCGACGACTTGGCACCGCGCGTCCGGCGATCTTGCTTCACCGCGGCCGCGGCGGAGTCGGTACCCGCGTCAGCCGCCGGAGCCTCGACCTTGTCGGACGCGGCCGGCTTGGTCGCCGACGCGGAGTCGTCACCGGCACCGGCCGCGGGCGCCGCAGCGTTGTCGTCAGCGCCCGCCGCGGTCTTGTCAGCCCCGGTCTTGTCGGCCGCGGTCTTGTCGGCTCCGGTCTTGTCCGCACCGGTCTTCTCCGCACCGGTCTTCTCGGAGGCCGTCTTGTCAGGCGACGCGGTCGGAGCCACTGCGAGCGGACTTGCCGCCGCGGCCGGCTTGGCAGTCAGCGCCGCCTTCGCGTCAATCGAGACCGAGACCGTCGCCGACGCCGGTGACGGAACACTGACTGCGGCGGCGGGCGGCGGAGTCACCGGCTTGATCGCGGTTGCGATGATGCCCAACGCATTTCGCAGCCCTTGCACGATGCCGTTCGGCCCGAGAATGCCCGCGCCGTCGCCGTTGTAGCCGTTGAGCAAGGCACCGGTGATGGATCCGGGCATCGCAACGATCGCGTTCACCACAGCACCCAGATTCTTCGCGCTGAACGCGTTGACCACGTTCTGCAGTCCGTCACCGGTGGCGGTCACGACGTCACTCATCACCGCAAGCAACGGCAATCCGGCCGTCAGAACCCAGCCCATGCCGGTCGGTGAGGTGATCGCGGTGTCGATCACGTTCAGCATGTTCTGCACCGGCTTACGGAATGCCGCTTGCACATCGGTGAGGATGCTCGTGGTCAGGATCGGCAGGACAAAGGGCGTGAGCACCGCGCTGTACAACGTCTGCACCGCGTCAGCGACATGCCCGGCGGCGAGCTGCTGGAACGCCTGCTTCAAGGATTCCGGCGTCGTGCCCAACTGCTGACCGACCGCAACCAGGTAGTCCCGCACGGATCCACCGACCGCGACGGCACTGGCGATCTGGTTCCGCACCACCTGGCCGAGGACGGGCGCCGGGTCTGCGATCACGCCGGTGACGATGCCCTTGGTGTTCTGCAGCGCCTCGGTGATGATCTGTCCCCATTGGGTGATCGGGTTCACCTGCGCGGCGAGTTGTACCGCACTTGCATGCAGTGCCGGCAGGTGCAGATCCGGCGCCGGCTGGTGGGTGACCGGAGCCAGAGCGATGACCCCGGCACCCATCAGTGCGACGCCCGTCGTGAGGCTGGAGCGAACAGCAATTTGCATGGTGCTTCCCCGAAGGTAGATGTGATATTGACCACAGCACCATAAATCCATATTGCCGCGCAGTTGCCGAAAATCGACGGATGGAACGTGTTTCATTTTGTCCGAAATGGCCACCCGGAGCGCCCATTTACGCCTAGGTTATTAGCTGGTCAGCCTAGATTGAGCGTTCGCAAACTTGAGTTAGATGCATTCATAATTGACTACTACGTCGATTTTTCTCCAGCTCCAGCAGCCGCCGCGCCAATTGCTACCAATTGGAAATATTACGCAAGCTACTGCTCGGCTCGGCGCTCGAAGGTGGCCGCGATTCGCCGACTACGCCGCGTCGGCGTCCCGAGCCCACGCTCCCCGCGAGGCGCGTTCCCGAGCCCAGCGGCACCGCCGGGCCCCGGGCATGAGAGTTGCTACCGGGTCAGCCCGACCCGCCACTCACGTACCAAGGACCGATCGGACGACAGCCTCATCGCCGTCGACTTCGACCAGCCCGAGCGCACTCGCATCACCGAGGCTGAGTGCGCCCGCGGCGAGACCGAGGATGCAGGCGGGGATCGCCGTCACGGAGGCATCGAGCTCGCGGCCGTCGTGCGGGCCGACCTCGAAGCCGGAGCGCGTCGCGCGGAGTTGCAGGGTCCGGTCGTCGACCACGAGGCCGATCGTCACGGCGGAGCGGACCTTGACCCGGCCGTTGAGCAGAGCCGGGACGGCGAGGGTCAGCCACTCCGGCCGGAAGGAGTCACCGCCGGCGGGACCGCTGATCATCAACGGCGTGGACCAGCGGAGCAGGCTCTCGATCGGCTGGCGCAGCTGCGCGCCCCACGGGGTGAGGGCGTACTCGACCGCACTTCCCTCGCCGGCCAACCGCCGCTCGACGACGCCCGCCGCCTCGAGGTCCCGGAGCCGATCCGCAAGCAGGTTGGTTGCGATACCCGGGAGATGGTCGATCAGGTCGCGATAGCGGGCGGGTGCGATGAGCAATTCCCGAACGATCAGCAGATTCCATCTGTCGCCGACGATTTCGAGCGAACGGGCGAGCCCACAGTATTGGTCGTAGCTCCGCATCGCCATCCTTCTGCTTGAATTTCTCAAGTGACTGTGAGATGTTCAAGCATACCGGGAAAGCCGATCCAACAGGGGTTGCCATGACCAACACCGCACAGACCACACGGCCCGCCTGGGTCGACGACGAACTGTTCCCGTTCGAGAGCCACTTCATCGAGATCGACGGCCACACCGTCCACTACGTCGACGAGGGAGCCGGCCCCACGCTGTTGATGCTGCACGGCAATCCGACCTGGTCATTCCTCTTCCGCGACGTGATCAGCTTGCTGTGCAAGGACTTTCGGTGCATCGCCCTCGACTACCCCGGCTTCGGACTGTCGACGCCCAGGCCCGGTTATCGCTACCTGCCCGAGGAGCACGCGGATGTCGTCACCACGTTCGTCGACGCTCTAGACCTGAAGGACGTCACGCTGGTCGGACAGGACTGGGGCGGCATGATCGGCCTCGCGGTGGCCCAGCGGCGCCCGGGGGTCTTCCATCGGCTGGTGCTGGCGAATACCTGGGCCTGGCCGGTCAACGGCGAGCTGCACTTCGAAGCGTTCGGCCGCATCATGGGCGGGCCGCCGACGCGCTTCCTGGTCCGCCAGTTCAATCTGCTGGTCAATGCGTTCATCCCCACCGGCCACCGGAGACGGAAGCTCACCGACGCCGAGATGGACCACTACCGGCAGGCGCTGGACACCGCGGACCGGCGCCAGGCGTCGGCCGTACTTCCCGGCCGCGTACTGGCGAGCCGGGACTTCTTCGCGGAGGTCGAGCGCGGGCTGCCGGACGTCGCCCACCTGCCGACCCTGATCGTCTGGGGCGACGCCGACATCGCCTTCCGCGCCCAGGAGCGTGAGCGACTGGAGGCGACGTTCCCCGACCACACGACCGTCATCGTCGAGGGCGCCGGAACCTATGTCGAGTCCGACGCCCCCGAGGAATTCGCTTCTGCGATCCGCGCATTCAGCGACGGCGCGGGACGGCCTTCCGCGTAGCGGCGTTCAGCCGGTTCCACGAGTTGATGACGGCGGCCATGCCGACGACATGCGCGAGCTCACGCTCGGTGAACACGGCGGCCGCTTGGGCATAGACGTCATCCGGAACCGGGCCACGGCTCAGATCGGTGATGGCCTCGGTGATGGCCAGCGCGGCGCGCTCGCGCTCGGTGAACAGGTCGCCGGCTTCCTCCCACGCGGCCACCAGGGCCAAGCGCTGCTCGGTCTCGCCGAACCGGCGCGCGTCGTGGACGTGCATGTCGAGGCAGAAGGCGCAGTGGTTGATCTGCGAGGCGCGAATCTTGATCAGCTCACCGATGGTCGAATCGAGTTCTTTGGACGCGGCGTTGCTGAAGGCCATCATCCCGGCGTACAGCTCGGGAGCGGCGTCATAGATATCGATGCGCCCCGCGTGGGCGGTGGTGGTCGGTGCATTCAGTGTCTCGGTCATGACATCCACGCTAGCCATCAAAAACCCGTGAACATGGTTCAATTTGGACGTGGTTTCATGGGCCAATTCTGAGCTGAGCAACGCCGGGCTGGACCTGCATCTGGACCTCGGCCAGACCGTCCAGCCGGGGCAGCGCGGCACCCGCGATCAGCTGATCCGGGCATTGCGGGAAGCGGTCCGGTCAAGCCGGCTACCTGCCGGGACCATGCTGCCGCCCTCCCGATCACTGGCGGCCGACCTCGGATTGGCCCGCAACACCGTCGCCGAGGCCTACGCCGAACTGGTCGCCGAGGGCTGGCTGGGCTCCCGCCAGGGCGCCGGCACCTGGGTCATCGGCGCGCACACCGAATCGGCACCGGCCACCCAGCGCGCCCAACCGGGCACCCCTACCCACAACCTCATGCCCGGTTCGGGAAACGTCGCGGCGTTCCCACGGCAGGCCTGGCTGGCGTCGGCCCGACGGGCCCTTACCAACGCCCCGACCGAAGCGCTCCGAACGGGCGACGCCCGTGGCCGCCACGAACTGCGCACCGCGCTGGCCACCTATCTGGCCCGGGCCCGCGGCGTGCGCACCACGGCCGAATCGATCGTCATCTGCGCCGGGACCCGGCACGCCGTCGAATTGCTGTCGAAAGTTCTCGCGCCGGGCACCATTGCGGTCGAGAGCTACGGTCTGTTCCTGTTCCGGGACTCCATCGCCGCCAGCGGCGCCGGCACCGTGCCCATCCGGATCGATGACCACGGCGCCGTCGTCGACAACCTCGAAAAGACCGGCGCCGCAGCGGTTCTGCTCACGCCGGCGCATCACTTCCCGCACGGCGTACCGTTGCATCCTTCGCGTCGGACCCGCGCTCTCGAGTGGGCGGTCCGCACGAAAGGCTATGTCCTGGAAGACGATTACGACGGCGAGTTCCGCTACGACCGGCAGCCGATCGGCTCGATGCAGGGTCTGGATCCCGGTCGGGTGGCCTATCTCGGCTCGGCCAGCAAGAGCCTGTCACCGGTGCTCCGGCTGGGCTGGATGGTGTTGCCCGACAACCTGATCGATCCGGTGCTGGCGGCGGCGGGCGGACAACAGTTCTACGTCAACGCCATCGAGCAGCTGACCATGGCCGACTTCATCGAATCCGGCCAGTACGACAAGCACATTCGCCGGATGCGCAACAGCTACCGCCGCCGGCGCGATGCCCTGGCGGCGAAGTTGTCCGGGCTGAATGTCGAGATCAGTGGACTGTCCGCCGGACTGCACGCGCTGATCCGGCTGCCGGACGATACCGAACACGAGGTCATGCGGCGCGCGGCCGACGCCGGGATCGCACTGTCCGGACTGGCACTGCTGCGCCATCCGGATGCCGCACTCGACACGCCACGACAGGACGGCGTGGTGGTCAGTTTCGGCACGCCCGCCGACCACGAGTTCACCGCGGCGCTCGACGCATTGCACGACGTGCTGACGGCCGTCAGCCGCTGAGCGCCGCGAGCTCCGCCTTCAGATTGGTCCGCGCCGCGTCCTCCCACAGCCGCCGCCCGGCCTCCGTGCGATACAGCGACGGCCCGGCGAGCATCGCCGCGATCATCCGGCCCCGCCACAGGGCGAAATCCGCATCGCTGACGTGGCCGTACTCGGCCCGCACCCGGGCGGTGTTGTGCTGGTAATCGACCGGCGGCACCGCCAGCACCGCCAGGTCTGCGTCGGACAGCACCTGGCCGTTGTGGTCGTCGGTTGCGGGATCGTGGGTGATGGTCACCCGCACCAAGCGGCCCACCTCCACCACGAACTCCGGGGCCACACCCAGATCGGTGAGGTCCGACTCCGCGAGCCGCGCGCTGTTCTCCTCGTCGTCGGACTGCCCGGCATAGACCGCGTCGTGGTACCAGGCCGCCAGGCGCACGGCGTCCGGATCGTCCGCGTACTCCTCCAGGGCGTCCACTCCGGCCAGGATGCCGCGCAGGTGACTCAGGTCGTGATAACTGCGGTGCGGCTCGGCCCACCGGCCCAGCAGCGCCGCCCCGACGTCGTCGACTCGCGGCGACGACGAATGCCGCGCCAACAGGGTGTGCCATGCCTGGAGCAAATCGGTCACGTGTCCATGGTGCACGTAAGCTGCCCGCGTGGCCGAGCCAGTGGACATCCCCGCCGAACACAACGCCGAACACAGTGCCGAGAAGGCCGTCGAGGCGTCTTTGGGCCTGGTGACGCAGGCGTGGCGGTTCGTCGTCACGGGTGGCCTGTCCGCGGTCGTCGACTACGGGCTGTACGCGCTGCTCAGTGCCGTTTTCGTCGCCAATGGCATGCCGGATGCCCGGGCGACGCTCATCGCGAAGACACTCAGCTTCATCGCCGGTACGACGACGGCCTATCTGATCAACCGGCGCTGGACCTTCCAGGCCGAACCGAGCCGGGCGCGCTTCATCGCGGTTGTGATCTTGTACGCAGTCACCTTCGGTCTTCAGGTCGGCATCAATCAGCTGTTCTATCTGCAATTCGCCGGCGAGTCCTGGCGGCGACCTGTGGCCTTTGTCATTGCCCAGGGCACGGCGACCGTCATCAACTTCGTGGTGCAGCGAACCGTGATTTTCCGGCTGAAGTGAGGTTGGCCGGTACCCTTTGACCGTTATGTCTACCCAGCCTGACGCCACGCTGCCCCTGACGCGCCGCGCCCTCACCGGGTTCGGCCGTACGGCACCGTCCGTGGCAAACGTGCTGTCCACACCCGATGTGTCAGTGATCGCCGAGGCGGTCAAGCGGGTCGCGGACGCAAACTCTTCCAGCCCCGCCCACCTGCGGCGAGGCATCCTCGGCCGCGGTCTCGGCCGCTCCTACGGCGACCAGGCGTGCAACGGCGGCGGCATCGTCGTCGACATGACGGCGCTCAACCGGATCCATTCGATCAGCTCCGAGACCGCCATCGCCGACGTCGACGCCGGGGTCAGCCTCGATCAGCTGATGAAGGCCGCGCTGCCGTTCGGGCTGTGGGTTCCGGTGCTGCCGGGCACCCGGCAGGTCACGGTCGGCGGTGCGATCGCCTCCGACATCCACGGCAAGAACCACCACAGCGCGGGCAGCTTCGGCAACCACGTGCTGTCGCTGGACCTGCTGATGGCCGACGGTGAGGTGCACACCATCACGCCCGACGGACCGGACAGCGAGCTGTTCTGGGCCACCGTCGCCGGCAACGGACTGACGGGCATCGTGATCCGGGCGCGCATCAAGATGACGCGCACCGAGAGCGCCTACTTCATCGCCGACGGCATCGCGACGCACGATCTCGAAGAGACCGTCGCCGTGCACCAGGACGGCAGCGAGGACAACTACACGTACTCGAGCGCGTGGTTCGACCTCATCAGCCCGGAGCCCAAGCTCGGCCGCGCCGCAGTGAGCCGCGGCAGCCTGGCCAAGGTCGATCAGCTGCCGGCCAAGCTGGCCAAGGATCCGCTGAAGTTCACCGCGCCCCAACTGCCGGCGATCCCGAACCTGTTCCCGGTCAGCTTCATGAACAAGCTCTCGCTGTCCATGATCGGCGAGGCGTTCTACCGCATGAGCGGCAACTACCAGGGCAAGATCGTCAACCTGACGCAGTTCTACCACATGCTCGACATCACCTCGGGCTGGCAATATGCCTATGGCCCATCGGGTTTCGCGCAGCACCAGTTTCTGGTTCCGCCCGATGCGCTCGAGGAGTTCAAGGGCATCATCCGCTGGATGCACACGCAGAAGCAGTACTCGGCGCTGAACGTCTTCAAGCTGTTCGGCCCGGGCAACAAGGCGCCGCTGAGCTTCCCGATGCAGGGCTGGAACGTCGCCCTCGATTTCCCGAACCGGCCGGGCGTCAACGAGTTCCTCAACGAACTCGACAAGCGCGCAATGGAATTCGGCGGTCGGGTGTACACCGCCAAGGACTCCCGCGTCAGCGCCGAGAGCTTCCACAAGATGTACCCGCGGATCGACGAGTGGATCGCCACCCGCCGCAAAGCCGACCCGAACGGCGTGTTCGCCTCCGACATGGCCCGCCGCCTCGAACTTCTCTAGGAGACTCAGTGATTGACGCAACCGGCAACCCGCAGACGATTCTGCTGTTCGGCGGTACCTCGGAGATCGGCCTGGCCATCGTCGAGCGCTACCTCAAGAACGCCAAGGCCCGCGTGATCCTCGCCGACCTGCCCAACGCCCCCAAGCGCGACGCGGCCATCGCCCAGATCGAGGCGGCCGGCGCCAAGGAGGTTGTCTACCTCGACTTCGACGCGCTGGACACCAAGTCGCACCCGGCCGTCATCGAATCCGCTTGGGAACAGGGCGATGTCGACGTCGCCATCGTCGCGTTCGGTGTCCTGGGCGACGCCGAGGAACTGTGGCAGAACCAGTCCAAGGCCGTGCTGACCGCCCAGATCAACTACACCGCAGCGGTTTCCGTCGGCGTGCTGGTCGGCGACAAGATGAAGGCGCAGGGCTTCGGGCAGATCATCGCCATGTCGTCGGTCGCCGGCGAACGGGTCCGCCGTTCCAACTTCGTGTACGGCTCCACCAAGGCCGGCCTCGACGGCTTCTACCTGGGCCTCGGAGAAGCGTTGCGGGAGTTCGGGGTTCGCGTTCTGGTCATCCGCCCCGGCCAGGTACGCACCACCACGACGCTCGAGCACTGGAAGGCCACCGGCGCCAAGGAGGCGCCGTTCACGGTCGACAAGGAAGACGTCGCCAACCAGGCCGTCGCTGCCGCCGCCAAGGGCAAGGAGCTCATCTGGGCGCCCAATCCGGTGCGCTACCTGATGGCCGTCATCCGGCACATCCCCCGGTCGATCTTCCGCAAACTCCCGCTCTGATGCGCAGCGCGCTGGCCGCAAGCGCCAGGGTGAGCGGCCAGATGCTGGCCGCCATGGCGCTGGCGGTGATCATCGCGGTCATTGCGCTGCAAGCGATTGCGCGCGTGCAATGGCCGGCGTTCAACTCGTCGAACCAGTTGCATGCCCTGACCACCGCCGGCCAGTGCGCCGTGCTCATCGGGCTACTGCTCGCGGGGTGGGCGTGGCGTCGCGGTTGGCGCAAGAGCGCCAAGGTCGCGGCCACGTCGCTCCTGGCGGCGTTCTCGGTCGTCACCCTCGGCATGCCGTTGGGCGCGACGAAACTGTACCTGTTCGGCATCTCGGTCGACCAGCAGTTCCGCACCGAGTACCTGACGCGGCTCACGGATACCGCTGTGCCGCACGACATGACGTACCTGGGGCTGCCGCCGTACTACCCGTCGGGCTGGTTCTGGCTCGGCGGCCGGGCGGCTGCGCTGACCGGCACGCCGGCATGGGAGATGTTCAAGCCGTGGGCGATCGTCACGATCGCCGCGGCGATCGTGGCCGCATTCGTGTTGTGGACGGCCATGATTCGCTTCGAGTACGCCCTGGCGGTGACGACGGCCACCGCGGCCGTCACGCTGGCGTACTCCTCCACTGAGCCCTACTCGGCCGTCCTCGTCGTCATGCTGCCGCCGGTGTTCGTGCTGGCGTGGTCGGGGCTCAAGGCTTCCTCGCCGGAGGCGAGCGATGGCGGACGCCGCGGCTGGGCCGCGATCATCGGCACGGGGATTTTCCTCGGCATCGCCGCGCTGTTCTACACCTTGTTGTTCGGCTACGCGGCGTTCACTCTCACGCTGATGGCGCTGCTGCTCGCGGTGTCCCGGCGCCAACTCCAGCCGCTGATCCGGGTAGCCGTCATCGCCGTCATCTCCGGCGTCATCGCCGCCATCCACTGGGCGCCGTACTACCTCGCCGTGCTCAAGGGGCACCCCGCCGACAAGGGCACCGCGCAGCACTACCTGCCGATGGCCGGCGCGCAGCTGACCTTCCCGATGCTCGACGCCACCCTGCTGGGCGTCATGTGCCTCGTCGGCACACTGTGGCTGGTGGTCAAGGGCCGCAGCTCGACACGCGCTGCCGCGCTGGGCATGGCGGTCGTGTCGGTGTACGCGTGGTCGCTGCTGTCGATGCTCGCCACCCTGGCCCGCACCACGCTGCTGTCGTTCCGGCTGCAGCCCACCCTGCTGGTGCTGCTCGTCGCGGCCGGCACCTTCGGCTTCCTGGAGGCCGCCCGCGCGCTGGCCAACCGGTACGCGCAGCCGACCACCAACCGGATCATCGCGGTGGCCGCCGTCATCGGCGCGATCGGCGCGGTGTCGTTCAGTCAGGCGATCCCGGACATCCTGCGGGCCGACATCGCCGTCGCCTACACCGACACCGACGGTTCCGGCCAGCGCGCCGACCGCCGGCCGCCGGGCTCCGAGCGGTATTACCAGGAGATCGACCGCAAGATCACCGCGGCGACGGGCAGGCCCCGCAACGAGACCGTCGTGATGACCGCCGACTACAGCTTCCTGTCCTACTACCCCTACTACGGGTTCCAGGGCCTGACGTCGCACTATGCGAACCCGCTGGCGCAATTCAAGGAACGCTCCGGCGCCATCGAGAGCTGGGCGACCATGACCAACCCCGACGCCTTCGCCAAGGCGCTCGACACGCTGCCGTGGCCGGCGCCGACGGTGTTCCTGATGCGCCATGGCGGCACCGGCACCTACACGCTGCGCCTGGCCGAGGACGTCTACCCCAACCAGCCCAACGTGCGGCGCTACCAGGTGGCCCTCGACGAGCGGCTGTTCGACAGCAAGCACTGGCAGGTCACCGATATCGGCCCGTTTGTGCTGGCCATCCGTAGCGGCCACTAACATCTAGGCCCGTGGCCGGGGAACCTGAGGTAGAGCGCAATCACCGCACAGCGCGGTGGATCGCGATCGTGGCCGGACTGCTCGGCGCGTTCCTGGCGATGGCGACGCCGCTGCTGCCGGTCACCCAGACCACGGCGCAGCTGAATTGGCCGCAGGCGGGCGTCCTCAAGAGCGTCGACGCGCCGCTGATCGGCTATGTGGCCACCGACCTCGACATCACCATCCCGTGTTCGGCGGCGGCCGGCCTCACCGGCCCGGCCACCACGCTGCTGTCCACCGTGCCCAAGCAGGCACCCAAGGCCGTCGACCGTGGCCTGCTGATCGAGCGCGTCGGCGGCGACCTGCTGGTGATCGTCCGCAACACCCCGGTCGTCAGCGCACCGCTGACCCAGGTGCTCAGCCCCGCGTGCAAGGAACTGCGATTCACTGCGCATGCCGACAAGGTCACCGGCGAGATCGTCGGCCTCGTGCAGGGACCGAAGGACAAGAACCCCGGCAAGCCACTGCGCGGTGAGCTCACCGGCTACGACTTCCGCCCGCAGATCGTCGGCGTCTTCACCGACCTGTCCGGTGCGGCGCCGCCGGGGCTGACGTTCTCGGCGACCGTCGACTCGCGCTACAGCACGGCCCCGACCCTGCTGAAGATGCTGGCGATGATCTTCGGCGTGGTGCTCACCGTCGTCGCACTCAGCGCCCTGCACGTGCTGGACCGCGCCGACGGCGTCCCGCACAAACGTTTCCTGCCATCGCGCTGGTGGTCGGTGAAGCCGCTGGACGGCGTCGTGATCACGACGTTGGTGTGGTGGCATTTCGTCGGCGCCAACACCTCGGACGACGGCTACATCCTCACCATGGCCCGCGTCTCCGAACACGCCGGCTACATGGCCAACTACTACCGCTGGTTCGGCACCCCCGAAGCGCCGTTCGGCTGGTACTACGACCTGCTGGCGCTGTGGGCGCACGTCTCCACATCGAGCATCTGGATGCGCCTGCCCACGCTCCTGATGGCCCTGGCGTGCTGGTGGGTGATCAGCCGCGAGGTGCTCCCCCGGCTCGGCCACGCGGTCAAGAACAGCCGCGCCGCCGCCTGGACGGCCGCCGGGATGTTCCTGGCGTTCTGGCTGCCGCTCAACAACGGCATCCGGCCGGAGCCCATCATCGCGCTCGGCATCCTCCTGACCTGGTGCTCGGTGGAACGCGGCGTCGCGACCAGCCGGCTGCTGCCGGTGGCCATCGCCATCATCATCGGTGCCCTGACGTTGTTCTCCGGCCCGACGGGCATCGCCGCGATCGGTGCCCTGCTGGTCGCCGTCGGCCCGCTGAAAACGATTGTGGCGCGGCATACTTCGCGCTTCGGTTATCTGGCTCTGCTGGCGCCGATCCTCGCCGCGGGCACGGTGACGGCGATCCTGATCTTCCGTGACCAGACGCTGGCCGCCGAGCTCGACGCCAGCTCCTTCAAGACCACCGTCGGCCCCGCGCTGAGCTGGTTCGACGAGCACATCCGCTACGAGCGGCTGTTCACCACCAGCCCCGACGGCTCGGTGGCCCGCCGCTTCGCGGTGCTGACGCTGCTGCTGGCATTGGCGGTATCGCTCGCAATGTCGTTGCGCAAGGGGCGAATTCCGGGCACTGCCGCCGGGCCGGCCCGCCGCATCGTCGGCATCACGATCATCTCGTTCCTGGCGATGATGTTCACGCCCACCAAGTGGACACACCACTTCGGCGTGTTCGCCGGGCTGGCCGGTTCGCTGGGCGCACTGGCCGCCATCGCGGTCGGCACCGTGGCCATGCGCTCACGCCGCAACCGCGCGATGTTCGCCGCGACGGTCCTGTTCGTCATGGCCCTGTCGTTCGCCACGGTGAACGGCTGGTGGTACGTGTCCAACTTCGGTGTGCCGTGGTCGAATCAGTTCCCCGAGTGGCACTTCGGCTTCACCACGTTCCTGTTCGGGCTGTCGTTCCTGACGCTCCTGTGGGCGGCGTGGCTGCACTTCTACGACCACGATCCCGAGCGCCCGGTCAGTCGCCGGATTCCCCAGGCGCCCTTGGCAATTGCGTCGTGGATCGTGGTGTTCTTCGAGGTGCTGTCACTGACCCTGGGCATGACGCAGCAGTGGCCGGCCTGGTCGGTGGGTCGTTCGAACCTCCAGGCGCTGACCGGTAAGACCTGCGGCCTGGCCGACGACGTCATGGTCGAACAGGACACCAACGCGGGCAAGCTCGTGCCGCAGTCCGGGACGGTCGGCGACGCCCTCGGCGCGGGCAGCGCAGAAGGCTTCACCCCCAACGGAATTCCCGCCGACGTCTCCGCGGACCCGGTCATGGAACCGCCCGGCGGCACCAACTTCGCCGACAACGACGGCGGCCCCGTCAGCGGTGCGGAACCGGGTACCGAAGGCGGCACCACCTTTGCGGCCGGAGTGAACGGTTCAAAGGCCCGGCTGCCCTACAACCTCGATCCGGCCACCACCCCGGTGCTCGGCAGTTGGCGCCCCGGCGTACAGATCCCGGCGCGGATGCGCTCGGGCTGGTACAAACTGCCGCCGCGCGATCAGGCCGGACCGCTGCTCGTCGTCGCCGCTGCGGGCCGTTTCAATCAGGGCGAGGTACGCGTCGAGTACGCCACCGACGCCCAGGCCGCGGCCGGCAAGATCGCCGGCGCGGTCGGCTTCGCCGATGTCGGTGCCGCACCCGCCTGGCGCAATCTGCGCGCCCCGATGGCCGCCATCCCGGCCGACGCCACCCTGATCCGCATCGTCGCCACCGACGACGACCTCGCGCCGCAGCACTGGATCGCCCTGACCCCGCCGCGCATCCCGAAGCTGCGCACGTTGCAGGACGTCGTCGGCTCGAAGGACCCGGTGATGCTGGACTGGCTCGTCGGCCTGGCGTTCCCGTGCCAGCGGCCGTTCGGTCACAACAACGGCGTCACCGAGGTGCCCAAGTGGCGCATCCTGCCGGACCGCTTCGGCGCCGAGGCCAACTCGCCCGTCATGGACTACCTCGGCGGCGGGCCGCTCGGCATCACCGAGCTGCTGTTCAAGGCCACCCCGGTGCCGACGTATCTGAAGGACGACTGGTTCCGGGACTGGGGCTCGCTGCAGCAGTTCACGCAGTACTACCCCGACGCGCAGCCGGCCCAGATCGACCTCGGGAAGGCCACGCGCAGCGGGCTGTGGGCCCCGGCGCCGCTGCGGCACTCGTAGTCAGTGGCCGCCGGACGGCCGCGGGCGTGTCGGCTCTGCTGCCACATGTTTGAGCTGTCCCGGGAGCGAGCACGCCATTCCTGACCAGGTGGCGGTGAACCGGCCCAGAAATCGCCGTGCCGTCAGTCTCGCCGCCGACATATTTGTCGCGATCGTGCGCACCCGGAAGTGGCGCACGACAAGTACGCCGTCCGGCTGTCTGCCCAGGGCAGCAAGCTCTATTGAGGGTCACATTCCGGCCAACTAGCTCGACATTCCCCGTCAGTGGCCCAGGCCACATATAACTGTCGCCTAGTCTTGAGCCTCGTGCCTGCCAGGACTGCCCGTCTCGTCGCGATCATCGCGGGCCTTGCCGGTCTGCTGCTCTGCGCGCTGACCCCACTGCTGCCCGTCAAGCAGACGACCGCGACCATCTTGTGGCCCCAGGCCCCCGGTGCCAGCGGAAACGTCTCCGATCTCACCGCCCCGCTGGTGTCGGGTGCGCCGCTGGCGCTGGATGTCTCCATCCCGTGCTCGGCCATCGCCACCGTGCCGGCGGCCGGTGGTCTGGTGTTCTCGACGATCCCACCGGACGGCATCGACGCCAGCCGCAACGGCCTGTTCGTGCGCGCCAACGCCGCGGACGTCGTCGTCGCTTTCCGGGACACCGTCGCCGCGGTCGCCAAGCGGTCCGACATCGCCGCCGGGAAGTGCAGCAACCTGCATCTCTGGGCGACCAACGGCGGCGTCGGCGCCGACTTCATCGGCCTGCCGGGAGCCGCCGGCACCGGCAGTGTGGAGAAGAAGCCCCAGGTGGCCGGCATCTTCACCGGCCTCAAGGTGCCCGCACAGCCCGGCTTGTCCGCGCGCGTCGACGTCGACACCCGGTTCATCGTGGTCCCGACGTTCGTGAAGTCGGCCGCCATGGCGCTCGGTGTGCTGCTGACGCTGGTCTCGATCGCCGCGCTGGCACTGCTGGACCGCCTGGACGGCCGCCGTGTGCACGACGGCTGGCAGCGCTTCTGGAAGGTCAGCCGCTGGCACTGGCTCGCGGACATCGCGGTGTTCGCCGGCCTCGGAGGCTGGCACCTGATCGGCGCCATCTCCTCCGACGACGGCTACAACCTGACCATCGCGCGGGTCTCCAGCCAGGCCGGCTATGTCGCCAACTACTACCGCTACTTCGGCACCTCCGAGGCGCCGTTCGACTGGTACCAGTCGGTGCTCGCCCATATGGCGAGCATCAGCACCGCCGGCGTGTGGATGCGGCTGCCCGCACTGCTGGCCGGCATCGCGACCTGGACGCTGCTGTCTCGCTGGGTGCTGCCGCGGCTCGGCCCCGGCGCCCGCGGGGTGTCGTCGAACGCAATCGCGATCTGGACCGCGGCGGCTGTCTTCCTGGCGGCCTGGTACCCGTTCAACAACGGCCTGCGCCCCGAGCCGCTGATCGCCTTCGGTGTCATCGCGACCTGGGTTCTCATCGAGTACGCCATCGCCACCCGGCGCCTGGCGCCCGCGGCGGTCGCGATCATCGTGGCGGCGTTCACCGCGACGACGGCGCCGCAGGGCCTGATCGCGCTGGCCCCGCTGCTCGTCGGCGCCCGCGCGCTGGTCCGCACGGTCCGCAGCCGCCGGGCCGGGACGGGCCTGCTGGCCCCGATCGCGACGCTGGCCGCCTCGGCGTCGCTGATCCTGACGGTGATCTTCCGGAACCAGACCCTGGCGACCGTGGCCGAGTCGGCGCGCATCAAGTACACCGTCGGCCCGACCATCTCCTGGTACCAGGAATTCCTGCGCTACTACTTCCTCACGGTCGAAGACAGCGTCGACAGCTCCATGACCCGCCGCTTCTCCGTGCTGATCCTGCTGCTGTGCCTGTTCGCCACCCTCGCCCTCCTGCTGCGCAAAGGCCGGGTCCCCGGCCTGGCCAGCGGTCCGGTGTGGCGCCTGCTCGGCAGCACCATGCTCGGCCTGCTGCTCCTGCACTTCACCCCGACCAAGTGGGCCGTGCAGTTCGGTGCGTTCGCGGGCCTCTCCGGTGCGTTCGGGGCGATCATCGCCTTCGCGTTCGCGACGGTCGGGCTGCACAGCCGGCGGAACCTGGCGCTGTACGTGACGGCACTGCTGTTCGTGCTGGCCTGGGCGACGTCCGGGATCAACGGCTGGTTCTACGTCGGCAACTACGGCGTGCCGTGGTTCGACCGGCAGCCCGTGCTGGCCGGCCACCCCGTCACCTCGATGTTCCTGGTGCTGGCGATCATCTCCGCCCTGCTTGCGGGCTGGCTGCACTTCCGCATCGACTACGCCGGGCACACCGAGGTCGCGGAGACCCGCCGCAACCGGGCGCTGGCGTCGACGCCGCTGCTGATCGTCGCGGTGATCATGGTCGTGCTCGAGGTCGGCTCGATGGCCAAGGGCTTCGTGCAGCGCTACCCGCAGTACACGACCGCGCGGGCCAACCTGGATGCGCTCGGGTTGTCCGACAAGAGCTGCGCGATGGCCAACGACGTGCTGGTCGAAGCCGACACCAATGCCGGCACGCTGCAGCCGGTGCCCGGCCAGACGTGGGGCAAGTACGGACCGCTGGGCGGCGAGAACCCCGTCGGCTTCACGCCGAACGGGATCAGCGACTCGCTCGCACCGCCGCATCCGGTGGTCGCGAACCCCGGCACCGTGAACTCCGACGGGTCGCCCAACAAGCCCAACGTCGGCGTCGCCTTCGCGGCCGGCACCGGTGGCGGCTACGGCCCGACGGGTGTCAACGGCTCCAACGTGTTCCTGCCGTTCGGCCTGGACCCCGCCCGCACCCCGGTGATGGGCAGCTTCAAGGAGAACGGCGTCGCCGCCAAGGCCACCTCCGCCTGGTACCAACTGCCGCCGCGCAGTGCGGACCGGCCGCTCGTGACCGTCGCCGCGGCCGGTGCCATCTGGTACTACGACGAAGAGCACGAGTTCCACTACGGCCAGTCGCTCAAGCTCCAGTGGGGCGTGCACCGGCCGGACGGCAGCTACCAGGCCCTCGCCGAGGTGCAGCCCATCGACACCTTCGCCCAATATGCTTGGCGCAACCTGCGATTCCCGCTCGCGTGGGCACCGCCGGAGGCCAACGTCGCCCGCATCGTGGCCGACGATCCGAACCTGTCGGAGGACCAGTGGTTCGGGTTCACGCCGCCGCGGGTCCCGACGCTGCAGACCGCGCAGCAGTTCCTGGGTTCGCAGACGCCGATCCTCATGGACATCGCCACCGCCGCGAACTTCCCGTGCCAGCGCCCGTTCTCCGAGCATCTCGGTGTCGCGGAGCTGCCGCAGTACCGCATCCTGCCGAACACCAAGCAGGTCGTGGTGTCGTCGAACATGTGGCAGTCCGCGCAGAAGGGTGGCCCGTTCCTGTTCATCCAGGCGCTGTTGCGGACGTCGACCATCCCCACCTACCTGCGCAACGACTGGTACCGAGATTGGGGCTCCATCGAACGGTACGACCCGGTGGTGCCGCCGTCAGTGGCGCCGCCCGCAGCGATTGACCAAGGCACCATGACCGTCAACGGCTGGAGCCGCCGCGGCCCGATCAGGGCCCTGCCATGAAGCCCGATCAGGGTCTTCCGATGACCGGGACGGGAATGAACGCACAGCAAGTCAAGGTCACCCGCTGGGTGGCCATCGTCGCGGGCCTGATCGGCTTCGTGCTGTCGGCACTGACGCCGCTGCTGCCGGTGGTGCAGACGACAGCGCAGCTGAACTGGCCGCAACAGGGCCAGTTCGGCAACGTGACGGCGCCGCTGATCTCGCAGACGCCGGTGACGATGACGGCGACCATCCCGTGCGACGTGCTGCGGACGCTGCCGCCCTCGGGCGGGCTGGTGTTCGGCACGGTACCCAAGGACGGCAAGCAGGCCGCACTGAACGGCCTGCTGGTCAACGTGTCCAGCAGCCGCGTCGACATCACCGACCGCAACGTGGTGATCGCCAGCGTGCCGCGGCTGAAAGCCATTGGTAATCCCGGTTGTTCGCGCATCGAGATCATCTCCGACAAGAACGGCACCTTCGCGACGTTCGTCGGGCTGACCGGCACCGACGGCAAGGAACTGCGCACCGGGTTCGCCGACCCGAACCTGCGGCCCACCGTCGTCGGCATCTTCACCGACCTCAAGGGCGCTGCTCCGCAGGGACTTTCGGTGTCCGCCACCATCGACACCCGGTTCATCAACCGGCCGACCATCATCAAGTACACCGCCATGTTCGGCGGCATCGCGGCGACCATCCTTGCGCTGCTGGCACTTTGGCGGCTGGACCGCCTCGACGGACGTCGCATGCAGCGCCTCATCCCGAGCCGCTGGCGGACCTTCAACATCGTCGACGGCGTCGTGATCGGCGGGTTCCTGCTGTGGCATGTGCTGGGCGCCGGGTCATCTGACGACGGCTACATCCTGGGCATGGCGCGCGTCGCGCCGCATGCGCAGTACATGATCAACTACTTCCGCTGGTTCGGTAGCCCCGAGGATCCGTTCGGCTGGTACTACAACGTGCTGGCCCTGATGACGCACGTCAGCGACGCCAGCATCTGGATCCGCCTGCCGGACTTGATCTGTGCGCTGATCTGCTGGCTATTGCTGTCCCGCGAGGTGCTCCCCCGCCTCGGACCCGCAGTCGTGGGCAGCAAGGCCGCCATGTGGGCCGCGGGCCTGGTCCTGATGGCCGCGTGGATGCCGTTCGACAACGGCCTGCGCCCCGAAGGCCAGATCGCCACTGGCGCCCTGATCACCTACGTCCTGATCGAACGTGCCATCGGCACCAGCCGGCTGACCCCGGCGGCGCTCGCCATCATCAGTGCGGCGTTCACCCTCGGGATCCAGCCGACCGGCCTGATCGCCGTGGCGGCGCTGCTCGCCGGTGGCCGACCGATTCTGCGCATCCTGGTGAAGCGGCGCCGCGAGGTCGGCACCTGGCCGCTGGTGCTCCCACTGCTGGCCGCCGGTTTCGTCGTCCTCACCGTGGTGTTCGTCAACCAGACCGCGGCAGGCGTGTTGGAGGCCACCAGGATTCGCACCGCGATCGGCCCGAGCCAGGCGTGGTACACCGAGAACCTTCGGTACTACTACCTGTTCCTGCCGACGGTCGACGGCTCGATGACCCGGCGCTTCGGCTTCCTGTTGACCGCGCTGAGCCTGTTCACGTCGATGTTCATGATCCTGCGGCGCAAGCGGGTTCCCGGTATCGCCCGCGGACCGGTGTGGCGCCTGATGGGCATCATCTTCGCCACCATGTTCTGCCTGATGTTCACCCCGACCAAGTGGGTGCACCACTTCGGCCTGTTCGCGGCCGTGGGCGCCGCGATGGCCGCGGTGGCCACCGTGCTGGTGTCGCGGTCGGTACTGAAGTCGGCGCGCAACCGCATGGCCGTCACCTCGGCGGTGCTGTTCCTGCTGGCGCTGGTTTCGGCCACCACCAACGGCTGGTGGTACGTGTCCAGTTACGGTGTGCCGTTCAACAACGACATGGTCGCTGTCGGCGGAATCAAGCTCAGCACAATCTTTTTGGTGCTGTTCGTGATCACCGCGGTGTGGGCGTTCTGGCTGCACTTCAACAGCGACCGTCCCGAAGGCCGCCTCACCCGGCTGGTCACGGCGGCCCCGATTCCCCTGGCCGCCGCGTTCATGGTGGTGGTGTGCGTGGCATCGATGGCGATCGGCGCGGTGCGCGAGTACCCGACGTACTCGAACCTGGCGAGCAATCTGCGGGCGCTCAAGGGTGGCTGCGGACTGGCCGACAACGTGCTGGTCGAGCCGGATTCGAACGCCGGCTTCCTGACGCCGCAGCCCGGTGAGTACGGGCCGCTCGGCGCGCTGGGCGGCGTGGGCCCCGTCGGCTTCACCCCCAATGGCGTGCCGGATCGTATTGTCGCCGAGGCAATTCGGCAGGACTTCCCGATGCCGGGCACCGACGCCGACTGGGACGCCGCGACGAAGCTCAAGACACCGGGTATCAACGGATCGACGGTGCCGCTGCCCTACGGCTTGGACCCCGCGCGGGTGCCGGTCGCCGGCACGTACATCACCGGCCCGCACTCGCAGGCCAAGCTGACGTCGGCCTGGTACGGCCTGCCGGCCGCCGACGCCGCGCATCCGCTCGTGGTCGTCACGGCCGCCGGCACCATCACCGGCTACAGCTCGCTCAAGGGCCGCACCGAGGGTCAGACCGTCGAGCTGGAGTACGGCCGCACCGGCCCCGACGGGCACCCCGTCGCCGGCGGACGCGTCGCGCCCTACGACATCGGCCCCACGCCGTCGTGGCGCAACCTGCGCTTCGACCGTCGCGAGATTCCGGCCGACGCCACCTACGTCCGCGTTGTGGCGGTGAACCTTTCGCTCAACGAGGGCGACTGGATCGCCGTCACCCCGCCGCGCGTGCCCGAGCTCAAGACCGTCGAGCAGTTCATCGGCAAGACCCAGCCGGTGCTGATGGACTGGGCTGTCGGCCTGGCGTTCCCGTGTCAGCAGCCGATGCTGGTGCGCAACGGCGTGACCGAGGTGCCGAAGTTCCGCATCACACCGGACTACACCGCCAAGAAGCAGGACACCGACACCTGGCAGGACGGCATCAACGGCGGCCTGCTGGGCATCACCGACGTGCTGCTGAAGGCCCACGTGATGTCGACGTACCTGTCCGACGACTGGGGCCGGGACTGGGGCTCGCTGCGTCAGTTCACGACCGTCGTCGACGCGACGACGGCCGAGCTGGACCTGGGCACCGCGGTCCACAGCGGGCTGTGGTCACCGGGGAAGATGCGGATCAAGCCCTAGCTCACTGCGCCGGATGGCCAGTTGTCACACGCTTTCGTCGGAAAGCTGTGATGACTGGCCATTCGGCGTTTGTGGGTATGCCCGTCTGATGGCGCGCCGAGGCGCCCTTGACAGATTCCCAATAAAACACAATCATTAGCAATCAAATCCAAGTGTTGCAGATCACAGATCGAGGGAGGTGTCGTGGCATCCACAGGACCCGCCTCCCGCGATGCTGCGGGCGCTCTCTACGCCGACCAGCGCAAACAGCAGCTACTCGAGATGCTTCGCCGCGATGGTCGAATCGACGCCGCCCGGACGGCGTTGGAGCTCGGCGTGACGGGCGAGACCATCCGCAAGGACCTCATCCTGCTGGAGCGCCAGGGCCTGTTGCGGCGGGTGCACGGTGGCGCGGTACGCGTCGACTACCTCCCCTACGAACCTGCCGTCG
>NZ_JBJIAK010000046.1:0-49562 GCF_045310915.1 Mycobacterium sp. SMC-17
GCCGCTACCTACCGCCAATGGTTAAACACCCAGCTCAACCACGCCGCTTGACTATTAACAGAAATAGGAGCATCAAGCTCGCCTCGTCGAGCGCTTCCCGCGGTCGCCCGCCAAGCGCATGATTGATCCACAGAGGGAGGGGAGTGCCGCGGTGCCGAACCAATGGTCGGGAGTGACGATCGACTGTGTCGACCCGGTCCGCATGTCGACGTTCTGGGGACAGCTGCTCGGCATCGAGCCTTCCTACGAACACGGCGACGACCCCGGCTGGGCGACTCTCGGTTCCCGGGACGGTCCGACGCCGCGGCTCACCTTTCAGCGGGTACCAGAGGCCAAGGCGACGAAGGTGCGTATCCATCTGGATGTGGAAGTCGCGGACATCGATGAGGGTCGCCGGCACGTCGAGGACCTCGGCGGGCGGTGGTCAGGCACTCGGCACGACTACGACGAGGGCACCGTTCTCGTCATGTTCGACCCCGAAGGTCATGAGTTCTGCCTTGTCCAATACTTCGAAACACCAAGCGCCACAAACTGAATCGGCCGCTACGCCTCGTTGACTATCCGACACCGACCACAGCTCGGTTCCGATCCCGCGCGGCCCTTACAGCGTGTTCACGAGCAGCACATAGGCGAGCGTGCCGGCGCCGACGCTGAGCAGGGTCCGTCGCCCGCCGAGCAGGTGCACACCCACGGTGAGCGCCACCGCGAACGCGGCGTACGCCAAGTGGCTCGCGTCGACGGCAACCGAGCGGAAGGTGCTCGCCGCCAGGATCACCACGATGCCGACCGGCATCCAGGCCGCCATCGTGTTGACGAAGCGGGACTTCCGCAGCGGTTGGAGGATTGCGAAAGGCACCGCCCGCAGGGCCAGGTTGATGACGAAGACGATCGCCAGGACCGCCGCGAGGTACTTGAGGTCAACCATCGGCCGGCTCCCGCCACCGCATCAGGAGATAGCGCGCCACAAGCGTGGCGATGAACAGCAGCAGCCCGACGAACAACGCCGCGTGCGGCGCGACCACCACCGCGATGGAGAAGCTGAGAGCAGCGAGCAGGAGCGAGGGCACGCCGTCACGCGAGCGGCACGCGTCGAGCGTGAGGGTGACGAACAATGCGCACAGCGCGAACTCGAGGCCTTCGATGCGCGCGGGCAGCAACGAGCCGAGCAGTACACCCGTCAAACCACCACCGACCCAATAGATTTGGAACGCGGCCTGCATCGAGACCAGGCGCCACGACGTCCAGCCGCGCGGGTTGGCGGCCGTCACCGCGTAGGCCTCGTCCACGAGCGTGTAGACGGAATAGGCCCGGGCGAACCGGTTCCGCACGACGTGCAGCGGGAACGTGAACGCGTAGAAGACGTGGCGGAAGTTCACCAGGAACGCGGTCAGCGCGATGGTCGCCAGTGGGGTGACCGCGACGATCATGCCGATCAGCAGCAGCTCCAGCGACCCGGCGAAACACGCGATGGACAGCGCGGGCGCCACCCACCACGGCAAGCCGGCCTGGATGACGAGCAAGCCCGGCCTGGAGGGCGCGGCGGTCACCTGGCAAGCCGGTCAGCACCAGCCCGACGCGCTCGCCGCGCTGGTCGTCGCTCACGACGTCCTGGTCCACTCCGCTGGTCGCCAGGTCCATATCGTCAGTCCGCTCGACGTCGCGCGCCGCGCCCGCGAGGGAACGTTGCCGCCGCCGCCCGCGTGGATGACACGCCGGATCGGCGGCTGAGCGCCACTACATGAACACGCGACGGCGCTTGAAAGCTGCGACGTCAGCCTTGGTCAGTAGGAACCATTCG
Organism: Mycobacterium sp. SMC-17; assembly: GCF_045310915.1. Taxonomy (NCBI): domain Bacteria; kingdom Bacillati; phylum Actinomycetota; class Actinomycetes; order Mycobacteriales; family Mycobacteriaceae; genus Mycobacterium; species Mycobacterium sp. SMC-17. The sequence goes on from NZ_JBJIAK010000046.1 coordinate 1,799, forward strand.
CCGTTTCGGCGGCGGTCGCTGAACCGCTCATGCCAGTAGCGTTCGATCCCGGCGGCGTCGTCGGTCTGGATGGTGTGCACGACTTCCAGCTTCTCGGGCAGTTGCAGCCCAATCTCGTAGGCCCTTCGCCCGTGATCATTCGATCGACCGATCTTGTGGTACTTGCCCGACCGGACCAGATAGACGTAGCCCGCGATGGGCTGTGCGGCGTCGGGATCGTCAGGCTCGTCGGGTACGGCTGGCTCATCGGTCACATCGGGCAGCAGGGCGGCGACATCGGCGAACTCGGGCGTGCGTTCGATGAAGTCGCGGAGCCGCTCGATCTGCTGCCGGGTGTTACCCAGCCGCTTCTCGATGACGTTCGAGTTCGGAAACGTGGGATCAGCCTTCTTAGCCATACGCCGCTGCCCGAGTGACGGGAGTCGCCCGACGTCGCGGGTCAGCTCGGCGAGATGCCTCAGCAAGTCGTCGTCATCGTGAATCTGTTGCTGCAACTGCCGGGGCGCGTACCCGGCTTCCACCACGGCATCACTCCAGTTGGCCCACAGCCCGCCCCTGAACAGGTACTTGGGCAGCCCAGTCTCGTCAACGAACCGATTCTGTCCGACGGGCACGCCGCCGTTCTGCTCGGCGAGACGCTGAATCTCCCTGATCACCGTCGCCTTATCAACGTTGCTCATCTCGGGAATCGTAGCGACGACCTGTGACTTCGTGCCGCCGATCTGTCGGAGGGCGGTCGTACAGTTCGGTCATGGCCTCGACCCCGACACCTCAGACCGTCATCGAGGGGTTTCTGCTGCGGACCCGGCGCGTGATGGCGCACTCCCTGATCCGTGAGCAAGCGGCGCTCATGAGCAAGCTCCACTCGGGCCAGGTCACCATCTGGGTCACGGTCAACACCAAAACCGGCGAGGAGAGCCACCGGCTGCAAGTCGAGTACCCGCCCGAGGAGGCGCTGGAATCGCTGGCCAGCCGAGTACGTCCGCTGATCCTCAGCGGCGAGCCGATCTACTACGCCAAGGCGCTCGACGCGCTGGAGCAGTTGGTCGGCACCGAGGCCCTGAACGAGGAGATTGACCTGGCCTGGTGGCGCGACTATTGGCGCGCCGTGATCGACGCCAACCTGGCCGCGCAGGCGTACTGGGTCGCCACGCCCAGCGGCACCACCACCGACCGAAAGCTGATGTACGCCTGGCTCTACGGCGATGTGATCCACGCCCAGTCGCCGAGGTCGCCGGTCATCCGCGACCTCAGCCTTGACCAGCGGTACTACGCCGCCGCGCCCGGCATCGCCCGAATCTGCGACCGGGTGATCTATACCCACATCATGCTCATGGGCCTGATCGACAAGGGCCTGTTGACGGTGGACCCCGAGGTGCTGAGCGAGGCCGTGGTGGTCACCAAAACCAGCGTTGACGAGGACGTGACCGTGCGCGTGTCCGACGTCGGCACGCCGGTACCCGATGACCTGACCAGCGTCGGCCCGGCGGCGCTCGACCCGGCGGTCTGGCGATCACCACACCAGGAGATGACCGCGCTGCGAGGCGGCGACACCGACTAGCGCCGGGGCGACCGCTTCGCGAACGCGACGTTCTTGTGCAGCGGCCTACGCCTGCCGAGCGCGGTCGATGCCGCCGAGAGTTTGTCGATGGTGCTGTTCAGCCAGGCGGTGTCGATGGCGAACGCGCGGCCCGGCTTCCAGCGGTAAAGGCGCTGCTCGCCGCCGATCGTCGCTGGTCGCGCGTGGAGCACGTCGTTGCGCAGAGTGGCGGCTTCGCCGAGTACCCGACCGGCCTCCTCCACATAGGCCCGCACATCGTCGTCGCCGATCGCGCTCGCTGACTTGCTCAGTGCCCCGGCGATCTGGCCGGTGGACTTGCCCGCCAGCGCCGACGTCGTGAGGTCGGGCGGAAGGTACTGCGCCAGTCCAGGCAGGTCGCCCAAGATGGTCCATTCGAGCGAGCTGACCATGTAGGCCACCTGGCCGATCAGAGTCAGGTAGTCGTCCTCGGGCAGGGCAACGCGCGACGATCGGGCCACCTCAGGGCCTACTGCTTTGTCTTAGACGTTTGTCCGTGGCGGAACTCCACGACATCCCCGTCGACCATGACGTAGTCCTTGCCTTCCATCCGGACCTTGCCGGCGGCTTTGGCGGCCGCCATGGAGCCGGCTTCGACCAGGTCGTCGAAGGCGACGATCTCGGCCTTGATGAAGCCCTTCTCGAAGTCCGTGTGAATAACCCCCGCTGCGCGAGGTGCGGTGTCGCCCTGGTGGATGGTCCACGCCCGCGACTCCTTGGGCCCCGCGGTCAGGTAGGTCTGCAGCTTCAGCGTCCGAAAACCGGCGCGCGCCAACGCATCCAGGCCGCGCTCGGTCTGGCCGATGGACTCCAGCAGCTCGGCGGCGGACTCGTCGTCGAGCTCCAGCAGCTCGGCCTCGATCTTGGCGTCCAGGAACACGGCCTCGGCCGGGGCGACCATCGCAGTCAGCTCGGCCTTGCGGGCCTCGTCGGTCAGCACCGACTCGTCGGCGTTGAAGACGTACAGGAACGGCTTGACGGTCATCAGGTTGAGCTCACGCAGGGCAGACCAGTCCTTGCCGGTGGAGAACAGGGTCTTGCCTTCGTCGAACACCGCCTGGGCCGCCGCCACGGCCTCGACGATCGGCTTGCGGTCCTTGTTGGTCCGGGCTTCCTTCTCGAGCCGCGGCAGCGCCTTCTCGAGCGTCTGCATGTCGGCGAGGATCAGCTCGGTCTCGATGACCTCGATGTCGGACTTGGGGTCGACGCGGCCGTCGACGTGGACGACGTCGTCGTCGGCGAAGGCGCGCACCACCTGACAGATGGCGTCGGCCTCGCGGATGTTGGCCAGGAACTTGTTGCCCAGGCCCGCGCCCTCGGACGCGCCCTTGACGATGCCGGCGATGTCCACGAACGTCACGGGCGCCGGGACGGTCTTCTCGGAACCGAAGATCTCGGCGAGCTTGTCGAGCCGCGGGTCGGGCAGCGGGACGACACCCTCGTTGGGTTCGATCGTTGCGAACGGATAATTAGCCGCGAGCACGTCATTACGTGTCAACGCGTTGAACAACGTCGACTTCCCGACGTTCGGCAGACCGACGATTCCCAGGTTCAGACCCACGAGTTCATTAGTTTAAGAGACGCCACACCGTCCCAACGCCCGCCTGCAGGCACAGCGGCCCAGATTGCCGGTACGGTCTAGGAGTGTCAGCAGAGCATCATGGGCCCGAAGCCGCCCTCGATCGCCGCTCGGCGCTGCCCAGCATCCCGGGAATCCCCTGGTGGGGAGCCATTGTGCTGGCCGTCACAGCCACCGCGATCGGCTTCGCCTACGACGCCGGCACCGGTGACAAAGAACTCAGCGCTTTCTTCACTTTCTGCTACGTGGCCGGCTGTGTACTCGCTGTGCTCGGCGTGCGGCGGTCCGGGATTTTCACCGCGGTCATCCAGCCCCCGCTGATCCTTTTCGTCGCCGTGCCGGGCGCGTATTTCATGTTCCACAGCGACAAGATCGCCGGCATCAAGGACCTGTTGATCAATTGCGGTTATCCGCTGATCGAGCGTTTCCCGACGATGTTCTTCACCGCGGCGACGGTTCTGATCCTCGGATTGATCCGCTGGTTCGTCCTGCCGCAGTTCCTGACCTACGAGGACGACGACGCGGAGGAGGCGGTCGCCGAGCCCAAGCCGCGCCGCAGCCGCCGTCAGGCCGACGACGAAGACGTCGCACCCGCCGGTCTCGCCGCGACGCTGTCGGCCAAGCTCACCAAGCTGACGACGGGCCAGACGCCCCGCAGCTCCCGCACCCGCGCCACCCCGTCGCGTCGTTCGGCGGCGGAGTCGCCTCGTCGCAGCGCCGATCCGCAGCGCGCACCGCGTCCGTCCCGCGCTCGCGCACAGGCCGGAGACACCGAGCTCATCGAACCGGTGCCCGGCCAGATGCGCCGGCCGCGACCCGCACGTCCCCGACCGGCCGCCACCGACTCGTACGCGGTGCCCGACGAGCCGCGGCGCCGTCCCCGTCCGGCCGGCGAGCCACGCCGCGCCCCGCAGGAGCGCTACGACTACCGGGAGCCGCGCGAGCGCGACCGCTACGAACGACCGCAGCGTCCGTCCGCGGCCGAGCCGCGGCGGCGTCGCTACGCCGACGATCCCTATGAGCCCGGCGACCGCTACCAGTCCCCGGCCCGCCCGTCCCGCAACGCACCGCCCAGCGGCGCCCACCACCCCGTCTCCCGGGTGCGGTACCGCGGTGCAGACGACGACGTTGCGCCGGAGCCGCGCGAACGCCGGCCGCGTCAGCCCCACAACTGGGACTGACCGACCGCGTCTGCGTTCGAAGAACTAGTGCCGGGCCGGACGAATCTCGCGCGGCAGCGCGAACACCAGCGTCTCGTTGGCAGTGGTGACCGGCTGGACGGTGTCGTAGCCGAACTCCGCGAGACGCTCGAGCACGCCGCGCACCAGGATTTCCGGCACCGACGCGCCAGAGGTGACGCCGACGGTCGTGACACCTTCGAGCCAGCCCGGGTCGATGTCCTCGGCGTAGTCGACCAGCTTGGCGGCGTTGGAGCCGGCGTTCAGCGCCACCTCGACCAGACGAACCGAGTTGGACGAGTTCCGTGAGCCGACGACGATCACGAGTTCACACTCGGGAGCCATCGCCTTGACCGCGACCTGGCGGTTCTGGGTGGCGTAGCAGATGTCGTCGCTGGGCGGGTCCTGCAGCGTCGGGAACTTCTCCCGCAGCCGCCGGACGGTCTCCATGGTCTCGTCGACCGACAGCGTGGTCTGGGACAGCCAGATGACCTTGTTGGGGTCGCGGACGGTCACCTTGTCGACGGCGTCCGGGTTGTCGACGACCTGCACGTGCTCAGGCGCTTCTCCGGCGGTGCCGACGACCTCTTCGTGGCCCTCGTGGCCGACCAGCAGGATGTCGTAGTCGTCGCGGGCGAAGCGCTTGGCCTCGTTGTGCACCTTGGTGACCAGCGGGCAGGTGGCGTCGATGGTCCGCAGATTGCGGGCGGCGGCCTCCTCGTGCACCGTCGGCGCGACGCCGTGGGCGGAGAACACCACGATGGCGCCCTCGGGCACCTCTTCGGTCTGTTCGACGAACACCGCACCGGCCTTGGCCAGCGTGTCCACCACGTAGCGGTTGTGCACGATCTCGTGGCGCACGTACACGGGAGCGCCGTGCTTCTCCAGCGCGCGCTCCACGGTCTCGACGGCGCGGTCCACGCCGGCGCAGTAGCCACGCGGCTCGGCGAGCAGCACGCGCTTGCCGGTTTTGCTCATAGCTTCTCCGGCGACCGAAACAGTGGCGCCGGGAATGCCCATATTGATGGTCGGTGGCATAGCACAAGGGTACTGATCACCGCAGGGCCACAGCCAGCCGTACTCTGGCAGGCATGTCTACTGCGCCCTACGGAGTCCGGCTGCTGGTCGGCGCGGCGGCGACCGCGCTCGAGGAGACCATTCGGCTCCCCCACACCATCCTGACCTACCCGATGACGTTGGCCAGTCAGCTCGCCCAGCTGGTCATGAAAATGCAGCAGGACCTGGCCGAACTGGTCAACAAGGGCGACGAGACCCTGGAGCAGTGGTTCCCGCCCAAGGACGAGCAGCCGGAATGGGCCACTTTCGACGAAGATCTGCCGGAGCCGGGTGCTGACGATCCCGCGGGCCCCGCCACCGAGCAGCCCGACGGCGCCCGGCTGACGGAAGGCCGGTTCGCGCTGTACAGCACGGGGGCCGCCGAGACCCCGAAGCCGGCGACGAACGGTGCGGCCGCCAACGGCGCGAGTGTCGTGACCCCCGCGATCGTCGAGGACCTGGACTACGCCGAGCTGACCCTGGCCCAGTTGCGCGCCCGGCTCCCCCAGCTCAAGGTGGACGACCTCGAGGCGCTGCTGACCTACGAGAACAACACGAAGTCCCGCGCGCCGTTCCAGACGCTGCTGGCCAACAGGATCACCCGCGCGACCGCGAAGTGATGCGGTGACAGCTGCCGGGAACGAGAACTCGGCCGAGAATCCCTGGCCGGTCCGGGCGGTGTCCACCCGGGTGGCCAAGTACATCGACCGGCTCGGCACCATCTGGATCGAAGGTCAGCTCACCGAGCTGAAGCTGCGTCAGTCGACGGCGTGGATGGTGCTGCGCGACCCGGCCGCGGACATGTCGCTGTCGGTCAGCTGCCCGCGCGCCCTCGTCGACGACGCCCCGGTCGCCCTGTCGGAGGGCACTCAGGTGATCATGCTGGGCAAGCCGCAGTTCTACACCCGCAACGGCTCATTCTCGTTGCGCATCAGCCAGATTCGCGCCGTCGGCATCGGTGAGCTGCTGGCCCGCATCGACCGGCTGCGCCGCCTGCTGGATGCCGAAGGCCTGTTCGACCCCCGACTCAAGCGCCCGATTCCTTTCCTGCCCAACACCATTGGCCTCATCACCGGCCGTGCCTCGGCGGCCGAGCACGACGTCGTCACCGTCGCCCAAAGTCGTTGGCCCGCAGTCCACTTCGATATCCGCAATACGGCGGTGCAGGGCACCAACGCGGTACCGCAGATCGTCGAGGCCCTGCGCGCCCTGGACGCCGCGCCGCACGTCGACGTCATCGTGATCGCACGCGGCGGCGGCAGCGTCGAGGATCTGCTGCCGTTCTCCGACGAGACGCTGTGCCGCGAGATCGCGGCCTGCACCACGCCGGTGGTGAGCGCCGTCGGGCACGAGCCGGACAACCCGCTGTGCGACCTGGTCGCCGACCTGCGGGCGGCCACGCCGACCGACGCGGCCAAACGCGTCGTCCCCGATGCCGCCGCCGAACAGGCGCTGGTGACCGACCTGCGGCGGCGCAGTGCGCAGGCCCTGCGCAACTGGGTGCACCGCGAGGAGCGCTTCATCGGTCAGCTGCGCGGCCGCCCGGTGCTGGCGCAGCCGCTGCAGGCGCTGGACGCCCACGCCGCGGAGATCACCCGGGCGGTGGCGGCCGCGCGCCGCGACATCCGGCGGCTCATCGCCACCGAAACCGACCACGTCGGGCATCTGTCGGCCCGGCTGGCCACGCTCGGGCCGGCCGCGACCCTGGCCCGTGGATACGCCGTGGTGCAGAACCTGTCCGCCGGCGGTGCGGTCCTGCGGTCGGCGCAGGATGCGCCGGCGGGAACCAGACTCCGAATCCGGGTGGCCGACGGCGCCGTCACGACCGTGAGCGAAGGAATATATGACGAACATTAGTCAGCTCGGCTACGAAGCTGCCCGCGACGAACTGATCGAGGTCGTCCGCCAACTGGAAGCGGGCGGACTCGATCTCGACACCTCGCTCCAGCTCTGGGAAAGGGGCGAACAACTGGCAAAACGGTGCGAAGAGCACCTGGCCGGCGCCCGCAAGAAAGTCGAAGACGCACTCGCCTCGGGCGCCGACGACGAAAATTGATCAGTGCGGTAATTTCTCGCGCGCTCTGTTAACTGGAACACGTTTCAGTTATGCTCCTGCACCATGCGTGATGCTTCCCTGACCACAGACCTCGGCCGCGTGTTGGTAACCGGCGGGTCTGGCTTCGTCGGCGCCAACCTGGTGACCGAACTGCTCGGCCGTGGCCACCACGTCCGGTCGTTCGACCGGGCGCCGTCGCCGCTGCCGGCCAACCCGAACCTGGACACGCTGGTCGGCGACATCACGAACCCCGAGGATGTGTCAAAGGCCGTCGCCGACATCGACACGATCATCCACACCGCGGCGATCATCGACCTCATGGGCGGCGCGTCCGTCACCGACGAGTACCGCAACCGCAGCTTCGGCGTGAACGTCGGCGGCACCGAGAACCTGGTGAAGCTGGGCCGGGCCGCGGGCGTCAAGCGCTTCGTCTACACCGCGTCCAACAGCGTGGTCATGGGTGGGCAGGACATCCAGAACGGCGACGAGACCATGCCGTACACCGCCCGCTTCAACGACCTGTACACCGAGACCAAGGTCGCCGCCGAGAAGTTCGTGCTGTCGCAGAACGGCGTCGACGGCATGCTCACCTGTTCCATCCGGCCCAGCGGTATCTGGGGCCGCGGCGACCAGACCATGTTCCGCAAGGTGTTCGAGAACATCCTCGCCGGCCACGTCAAGGTGCTGGTGGGCAACAAGAACATCAAGCTGGACAATTCCTACGTGCACAACCTGATCCACGGTTTCATCCTGGCGGGCGAGCACCTGGTGCCCGGCGGTACCGCACCCGGGCAGGCCTACTTCATCAACGACGGCGAACCGCTCAACATGTTCGAGTTCGCCCGGCCCGTCATCGTCGCGTGCGGCCGCAAGCTGCCCACCTTCTACGTCTCCGGCAAGCTCGTGCACCGCGTGATGATGGCCTGGCAGTGGCTGCATTTCCGGTTCGCCCTGCCCGAGCCGCTGATCGAGCCGCTGGCGGTCGAGCGCCTCTACCTGAACAACTACTTCTCGATCGCCAAGGCCAAGCGCGACCTCGGCTACGAGCCGCTGTTCAACACCGAGCAGGCCATGAAGGAATGCATGCCGTACTACGTCGACCTCTTCCGCCAGATGGAAGCGGCCGAAGCCAAGTAGTAGCAGCCGAACTCAAAACCCAACGGCCCGTGTGCCTCTACTCAGCGGTAGAGATGCACGGGCCGTTTGGTTGACTGCTCGATGTTCGCCGAGGCCGCCAGGAGCAGATCGGTGCCGAGCGCGATGAGCGCGCGGGCCGCAGCGATCTCCTCACCGACCAACGGCGCACTCGGGTCTTTGGGATTGCGGTAGGCATCCCCCGTCGTCGTGAGGGTGTCGTCACGCAGCCGGGCGTGTGCGGAGGCGTGGGTGTGGACATCGTCCTCGAAGAACTCGATCTCGACGTGCCACTTGTTGGTCAGATCCTTGTCGTACATGTCGATCACCTTCCCTCTGTCATCGTCCGCCTTGCGTCGCACGTTGACCAGCATTGATTTCGTGCACTTGCCGAACGACAGCCGGAATCCATGACGCACCCGTAAAGTCGAACGGGCACAGCTATTTCCGTTCGAACGAGGAGCTCTGTAATGCCCGACGGCAAACCCAACATCCTGGTGATCTGGGGCGACGACATCGGCATCAGCAACCTGAGTTGTTACAGCGACGGCCTCATGGGCTACCGCACCCCGAACATCGACCGCATCGCAGCCGAGGGCATGCGCTTCACCGACTCGTACGGCGAGCAAAGCTGCACCGCGGGCCGCGCGGCATTCATCAGCGGACAGAGCGTGTACCGCACCGGGATGAGCAAAGTCGGCGTACCGGGCGTCGACATCGGTTGGGCCGCAGAGGATCCGACCATTGCCGAACTGCTCAAGCCGCTGGGCTACGCCACTGGCCAGTTCGGCAAAAACCACTTCGGGGACCTCAACAAGTACCTGCCGACGGTGCACGGGTTCGACGAGTTCTACGGCAACCTCTACCATCTCAACGCCGAAGAAGAGCCCGAGCAGTTCGACTACCCGCACAAGGATCAGTTCCCGCTGCTGTATGAGAAGGCCTTGCCCCGCGGCGTGATGAATTGCAAGGCCACCACCGAGGTCTCGACCGAACCCGACGACCCAAAGTTCGGTCCGGTCGGCAAGCAGACCATCGAGGACACCGGCCCGCTGACCGCCAAGCGGATGGAGACCATCGACGACGACATCGCCGACCGCACCGTCGACTACATCAAGCGCCAACATGCGGAGGGCAACCCGTTCTTCGTGTGGTGCAACTTCACCCACATGCACCTCTACACCCACGTGAAGCCGGAGAGCCGCGGACAAGCCGGGTTGTGGCAGTCCGAGTACCACGACGCGATGATCGACCACGACAAGAACGTCGGCACGGTGCTGGACGTCCTGGATGAACTGGGCATCGCCGACGACACCATCGTCATCTACTCCACCGACAACGGCCCACACCGCAACACCTGGCCCGACGGTGGCACAACCCCGTTCCGCAGCGAGAAGAACACCAACTGGGAGGGCGCCTTCCGGGTGCCCGAAATGATCCGCTGGCCCGGAAAGATCAAGGCGGGCAGCGTCTCCAACGACATCATCCAGCACCACGACTGGCTGCCGACGCTGCTGGCCGCCGCCGGCGACCCCGATATCGCCGAGAAGCTCAAGAAGGGCCACAAGGCCGGAGCCGACGGCGAGACCGAGTACAAGGTCCACATCGACGGGTTCAACTTGCTGCCGTATCTGACGGGCGAGGTCGAGCACAGCCCGCGGCGCGGCTTCTTCTACTTCAACGACGACGCCGAACTGGTCGCGATGCGTTTCGAGAACTGGAAGATCGTCTTCGCCGAACAGCGCTGCCAGGGCACCCTGCGGATTTGGGCCGAGCCGTTCACGCCACTGCGCGTCCCCAAGCTGTTCAACCTGCGCACCGACCCGTACGAGTACGCCGACATCACATCCAACACGTACTACGAGTGGTTCCTGCGGCGCGACTTCTTCGCCTTCTACGCGACGGCGATGGCCGCGGCGTTCCTCGACACCTTCAAGGAGTTCCCGCCCCGGCACCCACCGGCCAGCTTCAGCATCGATCAGATCGTCGAGAAGCTCCACGAGTTCCTGGCGGCGGATTAGGTGTTGGAGTCCTGGAACAACGGCCCGACGAAGTCGGCGATCGTCGACTTCGTCGGGCGCGTCACCACCGACGGGCCGGATTTCGTTGCGCCGCAAGACCGGATCGCGGTCTTCGACAACGACGGCACGCTGTGGTGCGAGAAGCCGGCCTATATCCAGCTGGATTTCCTGGTGCGTCGACTGGCCGAGCAGGCTGCCGCCGACCCGGCGCTGGCGGACCGGCAGCCGTATGCGGCGGCCGCCGCCGGTGACCTCACCTGGTTCGGCGACGCCGTCACCAAGCACTATCAGGGCGATGACAGTGATCTGAAAGTGCTTGCCGGGGGCGTTCTTTCGGCGCACTCCGGGATCACCGTCGAGGAGCATGCCGCGCGGGTGGCGGCATTCTTCGCCGCGGCCCGGCACCCCACGCTGGACCGTCCGTATACCGCGTGCGGGTATGTGCCGATGACCGAGTTGCTGCGTTACCTGGAGTCGCACGGTTTCACCTGCTACATCGTCTCCGGCGGCGGGCGGGACTTCATGCGGCCCGTCACCGAAGCCATGTACGGCATCCCGCCCGAACGCGTGGTGGGCAGCTCAGTGGGTGTCACGTTCGCCGATGGCGATCTGGTGACGACGGCGCAGCCGGAGTTCCTCAACGACGGGCCGGTCAAGCCCGTGCGGATCTGGGGACGGACTGGGCGGCGGCCGATCTTCGCGGCGGGCAACTCCAACGGTGACATCGAAATGCTGCAGTACACCAAGGGTTTTCAGCTATTGGTGTTGCATGACGACGCCGACCGCGAGTTCGCCTATGAAGCCGGCGCCGAGAAGGCACTGACTCTGGCAGAGACCGAAGGCTGGACCGTCGCGAGCATGCAGTCCGACTGGGCCGAGGTGTTCCCCCGTTGACCCTGGTCTGGGTACCGGGGCAGACGACGGTGCTGGGCTCCGACGCGCACTACGCCGAAGAAGCCCCGGCCCGCGAGGTCACCGTCGACGGCTTCTGGATGCAGCCCCATCAGGTGACCAACGCGGACTTCGCCGCCTTCGTGGAGGCGACGGGCTACGTCACCGTAGCCGAACGCCCGCTGAACCCGGCGGACTATCCGGGCGCCCCGGCGGAGAATCTGCAGCCGGGCTCGATGGTGTTCCGCCGCACCGCGGGTCCCGTCGACCTGCGTCACCTCAGCCAGTGGTGGACATGGACGCCGGGCGCCTGCTGGAACCATCCGCGCGGCCCGAAGTCGTCACTGCGGAACCGCGAGCAGCACCCCGTCGTGCACGTGGCATTCGAGGACGCCGCCGCGTACACCGACTGGGCCGGGCTGGCCCTGCCCACCGAGGCGCAGTGGGAGGTCGCGGCCCGCGGAGGCCTGGACCGCGCCATCTACACCTGGGGCGACGAAGCCGAGCAGCCCGGGCAACAGCTGGCCAACTTCTGGCACGGCGAATTCCCGTATCTGCCCGACACCGGTTACGGCCAGACCACACCGGTGGGCAGCTTCCCGCCGAACGCCTACGGCCTGTTCGACATGGCCGGCAACGTCTGGGAATGGACCACCGACTTCTACGGGGACACCCGAGACACCCAGCCCTGTTGCGCCGCAGACAGTTACGACCCTGACCAACCGGGGACGCCGGTAGCCCGCCGGGTGATCAAGGGCGGCTCATTCCTGTGCGCCGACAGTTACTGCCTGCGCTACCGGCCGGCAGCCCGTCGTCCACAAGCCGTCGATACGGGGATGAGTCATGTCGGCTTCCGGTGCGTGCGGAACGGGTGAGGTAGCCGAATCAAAGTGGATTGCGGCCGGCGAAGGCGATGACCCGCTGCGTCGGACTGGCGTCGCCACCCAATTCAACCCCCGGACCGAACAAGCCCTGGGGTTGTAGAGCGGGCACAAGTGCTGCACCTACGCCCTCTGCCAGCGCAGCCTCAGCGTCATCGAATTCGACCGTTCGTCCCACGGCGACCGCAAGATCCCAGCTGTGGATGAGCGTCGAGTAGGTGATGATGCTGATCGCCTCGGCCGCCGGCATCGATCCGAGCACCGTGGTGACCGGATGCTGCCAGTCACCGATGGTGGCCCACGCACGTTGGGAACGGCCGATCGACTGCTCAGCAACCGCCAACGGGTCCGAACCCAAAATATCAGCGCCACTGAACAATTCCGCTTCCGTCGGCCCGCTGCCGCCATCGACGGCGGCCGCAAAAGCATCGATCGAGGAGATGGTGTGGCTCAGCAGCGACCGCACCGCCCATCCCGCGCACGGACTCGACAGGTCGAGGTCCGACGCCGTCAACGTCGACACGAGACCGACCAGTCGGGCATCGGCCCCCGAGAGCAATTCAACAGGTCCCATCACAACGCCACCTAACGTTAATAGTTGCTATTTACCGTTATGGTTCTACGCGACAGCGGCTAACGTTGTCAACGGAGTGCTACCGTTAATTCGGTGGCAGCCACATCGAGACTGGAGCGCGCGCAGCGCGCCGGTTTTCCCGTGGCAGGAGAGCCATTGGCCGTGGATTTGGCCGACACGATCATCACGGTGACCACTCCGGCCACCGACCTGCTCGCCGACGAAGCGGCCTGCCGACTCTGGTGGGACCTCCAGCGCGACCGCCTGCCAGACACCGCGTCGGCTCCGCCGCTGCGACAGACCATCGAGCTACGCGAGGCCATTCGCGAGATCCTCGACGCCCAGATTGCCGGCACACCGCCGAGCCGTGCCGCAGTAAGTCACGTGAACCAATCCGCCGCCGGCGTCCTCCGCACGAGGAGGCTGGTGCGCGTCCCCGCTGGATGGGCATCGGAAACCGAATACCACCCGACCACCGACCAGTCGCACCAGCTTGCTGTGGCGCTCGTAGCAGACAGCCTCATCGACTTTCTGGTCGGACCGACGTCACAGCGACTTCGCCGTTGCCAAAACCCTGCTTGCAGTATGCTTTTCGTGGCGCAGGACGCGCGCCGAAAATTCTGCACGCAAAACATCTGCGCCAATCGGATGCGTGCGGCGCGGCACTACCAGCGCCACCACTGACGGCTACCATGCCACCCTGCGGAGACTGCGGCCACATTTGAATGCTGCAAGCACCAAGGGTTTTCGGCTGCTGATGTTGCACGACGATGCCGACCGCGAGAGAGAAGGTCAGTCCCGCAGTGGCGCAAAGGCGAAGTCGCGCAGCCCGTCTCGTGGGTGAATCGCGGCGGTGAAACCGAGTTCCTGGGTGGCGCATACGGGATCGGCAACGATATGGCGGACGTCGCCGCTGCGGTACTGACCAGTGACCTTGGGCTGCGGGGCATTGCGGGCAGCGCATAACTGCTCAGCCACTTCACGAATCGTGATCGGGTGTCCGGAACACACGTTGAAGGCCGTGAAGCCGCCGTGGTCGTATGTCGTCGCGGCGACGTTGGCCGCGGCCACGTCGTCAACATGGACGAAGTCGCGCATCTGCCCGCCGTCTTCGTAAACGTCTGGGACGGAACCATTTTCCAAGGCTGAGCGGAAGATGGCCGCCACCCCGGAGTACGGCGTATCCCGGGGCATACCCGGGCCGTAAACATTGTGGTAGCGCAGTGCGACGACCGACCCACCCACCGCGTCGGCCCAGGCCAACGCGTAGTGCTCCTGCGCCGCCTTACTTGCCGCGTAGAGGCTGCGCGGCCGCAGCGGGGCATCCTCCCCCACCGTGCGCCAATGCAACTCTTCGCCACCTAACGGACAGCGGTGCTCGAATACGCCCGCGTCCAGGTCCGACTGGCGGCGCGGCAACGGCTCAACCAGCCCGTGTCGCGCACATTCGTAGCTCCCCTGGCCGTAGACCACCATCGACGACGCCAGCACCAGACGCCGGCACCCCGCGGCGTACATCTGGGCCAGGAGCACCGTCGTGCCGAAGTCGTTGTGACTGCCGTAGGACGGTGCGTCGGCGGCATTGACGCCCGCGCCGACCACGGCAGCCTGGTGGCAGACCATGTCGATGCCCTTGAGCAGCCCGGCCAACGCCTCGGCATCACGTACGTCCTGTATCCGGCAGCCATCGGGCGGCAGGGCACCGTCGCCATGCGCAGCGCTGAGCATGGCGTCAATGGCGACAACCTCGTGCCCGGCGGCGGTCAACGCCGCCCAGATGCGCGAACCGATGAAACCGGCGGCGCCGGTCAGGAGTATCCGCACGGTGCTGTCAGCAGCCGTCCGGGCAGACGACATCAACGAGGGCAGACGCGGCTCCGCCGTCCAGCTTTCGAACATTGCTCACCGAGCACGCGGTGAGCGGAGCCGTCGGCGTCTGGTTGATCTGCACGAGATAGCCTTCCGCTCGCAGATCGTTGATCACCGCGTCCGCCGGCGCTGCCGACGCGACCGGAGCGAACGCCACCATCGCAAGAGCGGCTGCACCCATGCCCATGATCACTGACTTCATCACAGCACTCTTTCGTTGTCTTCCAATAGAATTCGTGTGCATCAACGCGGTTCTCACCGGCGAGAACCGCCCGCCGAAGGCGGCAATACCACTGTAATGCAGTAACTTTCGTGAGATTCTTACCGATTGGTGACCATCCCGACGAGTTCCCGGCCTGGCCGCGATCACTCTGTCGATCAAGCGCCCGCGCCGCCGGCAACCGCCCTCACCGCAGCGACAATGTCATCGATCAGCGGGATGTCGGCCGCAGTGACGGCGTGATGGGCGTAAACAATGCGTCCGTCACGGTCCACGACGAAGGTGCCGCGGCCCTGCAGGACATCCGACGTCACCTTGCCTGCGCGGCTACCCGAGCGCAGCACGCGGATCAGGCGCATCGGAGAGAACATGGCATACCGCCCGAGCGAAAAGCGCTCGACTTCCGTGGCACGCTCAAGCTCCTGTTGCGGGTCACTGAGGCAGTCGGCGGTGATGCCGCGCTGCGCACAGGACGCACATACCGTGTCGATGTCATCGCGATAGACGATGGCCACGCGGGCGCCTGCCGCCGCGAGTTGATCGCCGGCCTGCTCGAGGTCGCGGGCAGCCTGCTGACAGAACGGGCACCACAACCGGTGAAACGCCACCACAGCAGGTCCTGTCGCAATCAACTGCGCGACCGTGACGTCCCCGTCCGCCGATGTCACGGCGACATCGACCGGAAAGCGTTCTCCAACAAAAAGACTCACCGCGCCCTCCAAACGAATGTCAAGTGAATGACCGGCGACAGCCACACTCAAGATTTCTGTACTCTACAGTACAAAGTTGATCGCTTGATAGCGTCATCGAGTGATCACCGAGCCGACGACCGACCGTGGCCGCGCGACGGTGGCCCGAATCTTGGAGGCGGCATGTGTCTTGTTCGCCCGTCAGGGAGTGCGGGCGACGACTCTCGATGAGATCGGCGGCGCCGCCGGTGCGGGGCGCAGCCAGCTGTACCACTTTTTCGCCGACAAGGCGGACTTGGTTTCCGACGTGGTCCGGTTCCAGGTCGACCGGGTGCTGTCGGCGGTCGAGCCGTCATTCGACAACGTCAACACGGCCGCCGATCTCCGCGCCTGGTGCGCCGACGCACTCCGCGCGCACGCATCTTCTGACGATCCCATCCGCTGCCCCATCGGATCGCTGGTCTACGAACTCGACCGCTCCGCCGATGGCCCGGCCCGTGCAGCGCTCAGGGCCGGGTTCGGCCGCTGGGAACAGGTGATCGGCGACGCCTTCCAGCGGGTGGCCGCCGACGGCGGGTTGCTGCCCGGCACCGATCCCGCTGTCCTGGCTGCCGGTCTACTCGCCGCCTACCAGGGCGGCATGTTGCTCGCGGACGTCAGTGGCGATGTCGCACCGCTGCAACACGCGCTGGATACGGCATTGGCAGCCGCTCTGGGGCCACCCCCAAACGCAAGCGATCCCGGTAGCCGCGCGCCTGCCACTTCAGCGCCAGTTGCGAAATGCGTTGATGAGCCGATGCCGGAACTCCGGGTCGAGTTCGTCGGTGCCGATCTTGCCGACGGTGGCGACGGTGCTGCGGAACTGTTGGAGGTAGTTTTCGCGGCCGTCGCATTCGAGCAGATGCATGTCGAAGCGCGCCCGGTCCTCCAGGTCGAGGCTGCCGTCGAGGTAGGCCGTCACCAACTCGACGAGTTCGTTGCAGTCCATCGGGTTGGTGGTCATGCGGTATCCCTCAGATAGTCCTCGAGCACCTGCCGGACGGCGGCTCGGCCTCGGTGGAGCAAGACGCGCTGATTGGCAGCGCTGATCTCGAGCAGTTCGCAGACTTCGTCGGAGTCCAATCCCAGCATGTCACGCATCGTCACCACGACGCGCTGGCGTTCGGGAAGATTGTCGAGTCCCCGTCGCGCCACCATGATCAATTCCTCGCCGAGGACCGAACTCTCAGGGGTGTCCGGAAACGGCGCCGGCACTGCGGTCGGCAGCCAATGGCCGGGATGCGGGTCGTCGGTGCCGCGAAAGCGCGCCGGGTCGACGGTGCCACCAGTGAACGCCGCCACCGCAAGATCGGCATCCCGCCGCTCACGGATACCCCGGTTCTTGGCGATATTGATCAGAATCGCGAAAAGCCAAGTACGCAACGACGACCTGCCCTCGAACGAACCGATCCCCTTGAGCAACGCGATCCAGGTGTCCTGCACGACGTCTTCGGCGATCTCACGGGTCGGTACGTAACCCTGTGCGACCCGTAGCAGCGCCGGCGTATGCCGGTCCACCAGTTCGGCGAAAGCCGACTCGTCGCCGCGTTGCAACGCGGCGACGAGCGCACCTTCGTCACCTGCGATCCTGGTCATGATGACCGGGAGCATAGTCGCTCAGCGGTACTCCGGATTGGTGAAGTCGTACCGGCAACCGGCGTCCCATCCTGATCGCACATTGCCGTAGGCGGGGATGCCGCCGCCGGCGCGCAGCATCCGTGCCAGGTGCATCAGGTTCCACGTCATGAACGTGGTGTTGCGGTTGGTGAAGTCGTTCTCCGGCCCGCCCGAGCCGGGGTCCAGATAGGACGGGCCCGGACCTGCTTCACCGATCCAGCCGGCGTCGGCCTGCGGCGGAATGGTGTACCCGATGTGTTGCAAGGTGTAGAGCACGTTCTGCGCGCAGTGCTTGACACCGTCCTCGTTGCCGGTGATCAGGCAACCGCCGACCCGTCCGTAGTAGAGGTACTGCCCGGCGTCGTTGAGCAGATGCGAGCCGCCATAGAGCCGTTCGTGTACTTGCTTCATCACAGAACTGTTGTCGCCCAACCAGATCGGGCCGGCGAGCACCAGAATGTCAGCGGCCAGCACCTTGTCGAAGATCGCCGGCCAGTCGTCGGTCGCCCACCCGTGCTCGCGCATGTCGGGCCACACGCCGGTGGCGATGTCGTGGTCGACGGCGCGCACCACCTCGACGGCAACACCATTGGCGGCCATGATGCGACTGCTGATGTCGATCAGACCTTCGGTATTGCTCACCTCGGGCGATCTCTTGAGCGTGCAGTTGATGAACAGCGCACGCAGGCCGTCGAAGTCAGCAGGCCGATCAGACACGATCACCCTCCCGCCCGGCACCCAGCGCATCGGCCAGTGTCCACGCCGCAAGGCCAAGCAGCGCAACGTCTTTGATCAGGAACTGGCCCGTCATCGACAGCGCCGGGAAGCCGCCGGCGGCCGACTCACCGATCCCGGGCGTGGTGAACAGGAAACTGATGGTCGCAACGAACAGCCCGACCGCGATCAGGCTGCCGACCGCCGACACTTTCGGCCACCACGGCTTGACAGCGAGCAACACCGCAGTGCCAACCTCGAGCACACCGAGCAGCGACGAGAACGTCGTCACGGAGAAGATGTCGTACAGCCAGCTCATGAACGGGCTGTGCGCGACGAGCGGCTGAATACCTTGCGCCTCATACGAAGTGAATTTCAGTAAGCCAATCCACCCGATCACGATGACAAGTCCGTAGCGAGCGAGATGGCCGGCGATTCGACTCACTATGGCCTCTGTTGTCAATGATTCGACTCGGGCCCGAATGTTCGTCGCGGTCATTGGTTTACCTCTTTCGGCTGTCTCGCGGCGGCCTGCCCGCCGACGATCACAGAACTGAGTGGGTCGCCGGCGCCCGAACGTTACGGCCCCCGGCCTCTGGCCGCGCGCACCACGGACGTGTGGGCCGACGGCCCGGTCGTTACGGGGAAAGTCCGCCGGCGACCGCGCGTCACAGAATCGTCAGATAGTCCCGTCGCGCGGCGATCCGTAACGGAGTGGGCCTTCGCCAACACTCAATCGGCGAATGGGCCACGGCCCCAACGACCAAACGAGGAGCGCACATCATGAGCAACACCGTCACAGCGAGCTTGGGCAAAGCCGCCCGCTGGACCGTCATCGCCGGCGCCGCCGTAGCCTTCGCGGGCGTGCCGAACGCCTCGGCCAACCCACCGATCCTGCCCACACCCGGCGACGGACCCGCCAGCACCGCTGTCCAGGAGCTGCAATCCGCGGGCTACAACGTCTCGTTCAACTGGCTCGAAGGGCACCCCAACGTCCCGTTGTCCGAATGCAAGGTCACCAGCATCTCCGGCCTGCGCGTAACGATGCAGGCAGACGGCATGACACTCATGGAACCCGCGCGGTTCGACACCGCCTACGTCGATATCACCTGCCCGAACGCAAAATAGGTCTCACTCGGCGCAGCATGCCGGCCGGCATGCTGCGCCGCTACAACACGCGCTCGAACCACACCTGGTCGCGCACGGCAATCCCGTCTGATGCCGTGCCGGCCGGGTAGCCCGAGTGCGGGCCGAAGGCGTCATGCACTACGCGACCGAGCCGGAATCCGCAGCGCTGGTAGAAACGCAGATTGCCAATATCTGCTGTCGCAGTGGCCAATTGGACTCGTCGGGCACCGCCGGCGCGAGCGTCATCGATCACCTGCTCGAGCAGGCGGCGCCCGACGCCGGCACCGCGGTGCGGCACAGCGACGGCCATGTTGGCCACCTCCCATGTTTCGCCGTGATCACTCACGGTGACTTGGATGTGTCCGACGACTTCGGCCGATCCGCGCATGGCGACCCAAACGCGCCCTGCACCGATGTAGCCGTCAAGTTTGCGCTCGGAATCCTCGGCCAGCCGGAACAGATCGATGAGAGCCCGCCGGTCTCCGTCGAACGGCACGATCCTCACCGGCTCCGCAAAATCCGTGCCCGCAGTTTCACTGCTGACGCACATTCCCTGCGCAGACACCAACTTCCAAGTACCGCTCCCGTTCTCACCCGAGCCTGACGCCTGGATCGGGCCGTCAACCGGCTTTATCAACATGGCGCGGGTGTACAACAGTTGGAAGCCGCGACGTTGGGCGTTCTCTTGCGACTTGGAGCCGGGCGCCGTGGTGATCACCGCAATATCGCAGCCGGCTTCCGCTGCGTCTGTCAGGCGCCGTGCCAGCAGTGCGTTCTGTATCCCGCGACGACGATACGCCGGAGCGGTTGCGGCACCGGTGAATTGAGCAATGCCCCCTGTGATCATCAGGCTCGCACCACCGGCAATCACGCCATCACATCGACCGACGTACATCGTGGCGCCGGCATCGTAGAAGTCGCGTTCGTCCCGCTCGATGGCTTCGTCGGAGAATTGCTCGTGGAAACCCACACCCTCATCGTCAGGATGGGCCGTACCTGCCACCACTACGTCCAACCAGGCGTCGAATTCTTCTGGGCCGCATACCCGTACGTCGATTCCCGGTGAGGTCGCCACCGGTAGCGCACAGTCAAGGCGCCGACCGAGGACGCACTCGTGCGCGACGAGCCGATAACCGCGGCGCGACAGCAGTACCGCGACCTCGCGGTCGGCGAGACTGGAAAGTTCTATCTGCGTGGGCGTTTCGCGTATCGCATATTCCAGCTCGATAGCGCCGAGAGCTACCGGGTCAAGCGCGCCATCGAAACCCAGCCCGACCACTTTGTTCATCGGTGATCCAGGTTCAGCGAAACATGCCACTCCGCCACCCAGCGGAGTGGCGAATCCCGACCTGTTGCGCTGCCGGGCGGGTGCACTCGCGAGTGCAATGAGCTGCGCCTCAGCGTGTTCGATGCGGCCGGCCAGAGACGTACTGCAGAACAATGATGTGTTGCTGTCCATGGTCAGCCACCCGAGTTCTGCTTCGCAGCGGGCGGCATACGACGACCGTCGAGCGCATCACCCAAGGTCCAGATGGCCACTCCGATGAGCACCAGATCCTTCAACAGAAACTGGCCGGGCAGAGCACCCAAAATCGGGATCGGGCCCGCATGTCCAACCACCAGACCCGGCGTGGTGAACAGGAAGCTCAGCGTTCCGACGAACAGCACCACCGCCATGGCACTACCCACGGCAGACAGCAGTGGCCACACCCGATGCAGTGCGATCAGGACCGCGGCGAGGATCTCGGCAGTACCTAGGGCCGTGGCCACAGCGCTGTGACTGAGCACCAGGTAGATCCAGGACATCAGCGGGTTGTGCTCAATCAGCACATGGGCTTCCATCTTGACGAACTTGCCCACACCGATCCACGCCAGCACGACGACCAATCCATACCGGGCCACTGCCTGCCCCAACCTGCTGATACGGCTCGATATGGCCGCGGGTTGAACAGACAACGGCTCGTCCTTCCACGATGCGATGAAAGCCCACTCCGGGCAATAAGCCAGTAGTGTACTTTCTAGTACATTTATCGTACGGGAGAGTACAGTACTGGTCGGCAACCGTGTCATCGATCGATGCCACGACCGCAACATGCAACCGCGCAGAAGCAGATCTCCCGTGCTACACCCCGCAAGGGTCATCGAATCGTCACCGTTTCACCGGCAGCCCACTCTTAGGCTGGCAGCCGTGAACATTCGCCGAAGGACAGCAACGGCCGCCGTCGTGGGGCTGACGCTCGTGGTCGTCGCGTTCGCGGTGCCGCCGCTGCATCTGGGGATCGTCACCCCGCTGATCAACAGCACCCCAGCCCAGATCCGAAGTTTCGCACAGACTGCACCCATCTTCGGCTGGTGGAACGCGCACATCGGCTGGGGTACGGCACCTGCAGCGCTGATCGCAATGGCCGCGGTGCTGTGGGGACAGCCAGTCGCCGCGCGATTACCGTGGCGCGCAGTACCACTGACCGCATGGGCTGTCTCCTGCTCCTGGGCATTCTCGTTGGCCATGGTCGACGGCTGGCAGCGGGGTTTCGCAGGGCGCCTGACGGCGCAGCACGAATACCTCCGACAAGTGCCGAGCATCACCGACATCCCTGAGGCTTTGCGCACCTTCTCGTCCAGAATCCTCGATTACCAACCACATTCGTGGATCACCCACGTTTCGGGCCACCCGCCCGGCGCATTGCTGACATTTGTATGGCTGGATCGCATCGGGCTGGGCGGCGGCGCCTGGGCCGGCCTCTGGTGCCTACTGGTCGGATCCAGTGCCGCGGCAGCCATCGTCGTGACGCTGCGCGTTCTGTCCGGTGAGGCGACGGCCCGAGCCGCCGCACCCTTCGTCGCAGTCGCCCCGACTGCCATCTGGATTGCCGTGTCCGCCGACGGTTACTACGCCGGTATCGCCGCCTGGGGAATCGCTCTGCTGGCGCTCGCGACGCGTGACCGACACCCGATCCTTACCGGCGCCGGCGCGGGCCTGCTGCTGGGCTGGGGCATCTTCCTGAACTACGGTCTCGGTCTGATGGCGATACCGGCTGTCGCGGTGCTGATCACGGCGCCGGACCGCCGCACAGCGGTCCGAGTCCTCGCGCCCGCGACGGTGGCGGCGCTGGCCGTGGTCGGCGCGTTCGCCGCGACGGGCTTCTGGTGGTTCGACGGTTATACCCTGGTGCAGCAACGGTATTGGCAGGGCATCGCCATGAACCGCCCATTTCAGTACTGGTCGTGGGCGAACCTGGCTTCTGTGGTGTGCGCCATCGGCCTGGGCAGCGTCGCCGGGCTGAGCCTGGCATTCGACCGCGTCGCGCTTCACCGCCGAAGCGGCATCCACCTATTGACGCTCGCCGCACTGTTGGCCATCACGTGTGCCGACCTGAGCATGCTGAGCAAGGCTGAAACCGAACGGATCTGGCTGCCGTTCACCGTCTGGCTGACCGCCGCCGGCGCGCTACTGCCGGCGCCGTCACGGCGCTGGTGGCTGGCCGCCAACGTCATCGGCGCACTGGCCCTCAACCACCTGATTCTGACGAACTGGTAGCAGCCGCCTGGCCACCAGATAGCCGGGCACGCACGCCCACACCAGGGCCAGTGAAATCCACAGTCCGGCATGGTAATCACGATCCAGCACAGTCATGTTGTCCAGGTGCATGCCTGGCTTGTCGAAGACCGGGATCGCAAGCAGGCCAAGCACCGCTGAACACAACGCGGCCACCGCGACCGGCGCCTGCCACCTGACCGG
This sequence comes from Mycobacterium sp. SMC-17, assembly GCF_045310915.1. Taxonomy (NCBI): domain Bacteria; kingdom Bacillati; phylum Actinomycetota; class Actinomycetes; order Mycobacteriales; family Mycobacteriaceae; genus Mycobacterium; species Mycobacterium sp. SMC-17. Next base: position 24,763 of record NZ_JBJIAK010000046.1, read on the forward strand.
AAGTATCCGGCGCGCCGCGAAGCCCAGCGCCACGCACAGCGGAGCGAACACCACGTCGTGCACGGCGACCGCGACCAACGCCCACACCGCCATGCGCATCATGATCACCGGCGGATTCTCGAACACCAGGGTCACGCCGTACCCGGCCAGCGCCAGCCCTGAGATCATCAGAAGCACCCGAGTGGCCCTCATTGCATCACCTCGATCCGGGACAGCCATTTGGTCTGCAACACACCAGGTCTCGACGGAGCGATGAGCCGACATGGGTATCCGTGGTCCGGATGCAGCGTCTCCCCATTCAGTTTGAGCGCGACCAACGTCTGACCATCCCGGGCATGACGCGCGGGCAGCACGGTGCGCGAATACGGGCCGGGCGGCTCCAGCGAATCCATCCGCACGTCGGCCTGCGGCGACCCGCCCACCATGGCGATCAGGTCCGCGAGCACCACGCCGGTCCACTCGGCGTCGGCACTCCAGCCTTCGACACAGGCGATCGGCAGGTGGAATGTCCTCTGCGGCATGGCATTGAGTTCAGCCACCGAGAACGCTCGACTACGGGCGCCGTTGACGACGGTGAGCCGATAATTCGGCGACCCAGCAGCTTGCAGCACGCCGGCCGCGACCGCTGTCCGATTCACCGGAATACCTTGCGGCCCTTTACCGGAGCGTGGCGACAGCAACGACACCCCACGTAGCCATCCGACACTCTGCCCGACCGTCGCCACCGTCGCGACCGCGACCGCCGCCCCGGTACCCAACAACACGCTGCGCCGCGTCGGCCCAACCGCACCGCCGGTCGCGACATCGCCGAGCGGTTCGCCAAGAGCCCGCCGGATCACCGGCAGCTTCACCGCAATGTGCACCAGGACCGCACCCGCCGCGAGGTAGGCCACCGCGTAATGCGACGTGGTGAAAAAGAACTTGAAGACGTACCACTGCGCGATGTTCAGCAGACCGGTGGAGAGCTCGAACAGCATCGCCCCCACCAGGACCAGGATGGAGGCGCGCTCGAGCTGTTTGGCGACGCCGCCAATGATGGGACGTTCGAACAGCTTGGGCCACACCGACCACAGCTTGACGACGGTCAGCGGAATCGCCGCGATACCAGAGGCGACGTGCGTGCCCTGCGTCAGCCGGTACAGCCAGACCGGATGCGCGGGCCAGTAGAACCACGGTTGCGGATGCTGGATGAAGTGGCTGATCAACCCGGTGACGAAACACAGCGTGACCGCGATGCCGAGCATCATGCCGACCCGCGCGGTGACGGCGGTGCTGCGTAGTTCCGTGCCGCTCATCGCAACGCCAGACTCGCGAGCATCCGGTCCCCGACCGGGTGCATATCGACGACCTTCAGGCCGGCGTCGCCGGCGATCCTGGGCGCGCTGTCGACTCCGACCGTCGCCCACCGAAACCACGGACCAACCGTCCGCGCCGATTCCAGCCGCACCCATCGAGTTATCACTCCGCTTGGGGCCGAGTCGAATTCGGCGATACACAGGCCTCCGCGCCGAAGCAGATCGGCAGCCCGGCGAAGCACGCGCGTCGGGTCACCGCCCAGCCCGACGTTACCGTCCGCCAGCAGCACTGTCTGCCAGCGGCCCATGCCTGGGAGCGGGTCGAAGACATCGCGGCGCAACGCCGGAGCGCCGCTGCGCCGTGCAAGTTCGACGGCGGTGGCGGACTGGTCGACGCCGAGCGCCGGCACGCCGCGCCGAATCAGATCGGCCACCAGCCGACCTGGTCCGCACCCGAGGTCGATGGTCGGCCCGTCGCACAATGCCAGAACTGCCCGATCAAACCTCCGATCCGCCCGGCGACCGCCCAGCCAGTTGTGCACGGGCAGACGTTGCCGACTGCCGTCGTCCTGGCGGACCCAGCACCGCTCCCCGACCAGTGCGCGCTCATACAGGTTTCCGAACACGTCACACCCCGATCGCCGCAGTAAGGCTCCGGAACCGACTGCCCTGCGGACAGCGCGCCCGCACTACGGCGATGTCGTCGATGACGTCGACATCCGACAGTTCGGTCACCAAATCCACGGTCAGGCCGGCGTGCGCCAAAGCGCGCTGTGTCCGGGCCCCGGTATCGGCTTGCGACATCGGAACCGTACGCAGGCTGTCGGCGCCGACGCCGTTGTGCAGCCCGAGCAGCCACCAACCACCATCGCTGGCCGGCCCCAGCACCGAGTCGGCGCGAAGCAACCGAAGTGCGCACGCCGTCAGCAACTTGGCAGTCACCTGCGGGGTGTCCATGCCGATCTGCAGCACCGGGTATCCGAGGCACGCCGCATCGTGGTGCGCATTGGCCAAGCGCTCACCAAAATCATTGCCACGCTGGGGAACAACGGTGAATTCTGCCAGCCGTTCCCGGATCGCGGCGGCCCCCCGCGCGGACGCAAGATCGCCGGTCAACGCCACCATGCGCGCGACGGTCGGCGTCGCGGCCACCGCGTCCAGAGTGTCCAACAGCGCGGCGGCGGCGAGATCCGCCGCTCCCTCCGCACCCAATGTGTGGGCCAACCGGGTTTTGGCCAGACCAGGTACCGGAGCCTTCGCCACCACCAGCACAGTCACGGGAACGGTCATGAGATCACCCGCCAGAAGTCCAGTGCGGCAAGAAAACTGCCACGCAACGAACCGCTCACTTTCGACTCGCCGCCGGTGCGCGGGCCATAGCTGACATCGGTTTCAACTACCTGCCAGCCCGCCTGCCCCGCGCGCACCAACAGTTCCAGCGGATAGCCGAATCGACGATCCGCGATACCGAGACCCAGCAGCGCCTCGCGCCGGGCCACCCGCATGGGCGCAATGTCGTGCACCGGCAACCTGTATCGGGTCCGCAATCGCCAACACACCACGGCGGTGCCCAGGCGGGCATGCCAGTGCCAACGTAGCCCGGGAACCGCGCGGCGCCGCCCGATGACCAGGTCGGCACCGCGGTCGAGCATCGCAACCAGATACGGCAACGCCCGCGGGTCCAGCGACCCGTCGGCGTCGAGCACCGCAACCGTCGACGTCTGCGCTGCCAGCACGCCGGCATGGACCGCCGCACCGTATCCGGGCTCCAGTTCGGTGATCACGTCGGCGCCGTGGGCCCGCGCCACGGTCGCCGTCCCGTCGGTGCTGTTGTTGTCGACCACCAGAGCCCGGTATCCGTTTGGGAGGACGGCCAGAATCGCGGGCAGCGACTCGGCCTCGTTCAGACACGGCAGGATCACCGTGATCGCAGAGCTGGACATCATCCGACGGTAAAGCGGGCCGTGCGCCGCAGCCAAGGGTCAAATGATGACGAAACTGTGACATAGGTGCTGGTAGAAGCCATGACCAGAGTTACTGGCGGGCTAGGCTGTCGAGTGTGACGAGGGTATTGATCGCAGATGACGACCCCGTCGTGCGTGATGTGGTGCGTCGGTATCTGGAGCGAGACGGGCACAATGTCTCGATCGCGCGTGACGGCAATGAGGCGCTGGCGCTGTTGAACACGGAGCGTGTCGACATGGCGGTGCTCGACGTGATGATGCCCGGACCCGACGGGCTGACATTGTGCCGCAGCATGCGCCGCGGCGACGGCTACGGACTGCCGGTGATGCTCTTGACCGCGCTCGGCGAGGAGGACGACCGGATCGCCGGTTTGGAGGCCGGCGCTGATGACTACCTCACCAAACCATTCAGCCCCCGCGAGCTCGCCTTGCGGGTGCGTTCGGTGCTACGACGGGTGCCGGCTCGGGATCTGGCTGGGCCCTTGGAGATCACGAACGGTGCGCTGCAGGTGTCGACTTCCGCACATTCGGTGAGCATCGACGGCGTCGCAGTGAGTCTAACCAACCGTGAATTCGACTTGTTGGTGTTCCTACTCACCCATCCCGGCACTGTGTACTCCCGCGACCAGCTGCTGAAACTGGTGTGGCAGTGGGATTTTGGCGACCAATCGACGGTGACGGTGCACATCAAACGGCTGCGCGCCAAACTCGGTGCGGCACATCGGATTCAGACGGTATGGGGGCGCGGCTATCTGTGGGGAGACGACGATCATGCCGGCAACTGACCTGTGGGAGATCATCGGTTGGGCACTGGCCTGTTCGGTTCCCGTCGTGGTAGCCGGCGGCGTGTTGATCCACCTGGCTCGCTCCTGGTCGCTGGCGGTCAGCATGGTTGCCCTGGTTCTGATTCCAACCCTCGCGACCTTCACCGGCGTGCTCGGCGCCAGCGGCTTCATGATCACCGAGACCTTCGAGCACATCGCGGTGGTGCTGGTGATCGTCGCGGTGGTGACCATCCCCGCGGCGGTGATGCTGGCCCGCTACCAAGCGCGAAGAACGGTGTGGGAGCAAGAAATCCGAGCTTCCGAGCGGGCCGCCGAACAATCCCGGCGCCGCCTGGTGGCGTTCGTCAGCCACGACCTGCGTACCCCACTGGCCGGTATCCGAGCGGTGTCCGAGGCGATCTCCGATGGCCTCGTGGACAGTACCGAGGTGCGGTCGCACGCCAAACACATTGAGCAGGAATCGATTCGGCTTTCCGAGATGGTCGACGACCTGTTCGAGATGTCGAAGATCAATGCCGGCGCGGTCCAACCGGCGCACGACACCGTCGCGCTCGATGAAGTCGTCGACGACGTCTTGGCTACCCACCGGATCGCCGCGGAGCGAGCCGGGGTGCAACTGGCTGCTCAACTGCCGGCCGAACCCGTCCGAGTGATCGGCAGTGACCGGGCGTTGGTGCGGGTGCTGTCCAATCTGGTGGCCAACGCCATCGCCCATACCCCGGAAGGGGGCCGCGTCGAGCTGACGCTGGGCCGCGACGCCGACGGCGCCTGGGCCCGCGTCGACGACACGGGAGTGGGTATCGACGAGGCTGATCTGGCCAGGGTGTTCGACGTCGCCTATAGGGGGTCCAACGGCCGCGTGCCGCGCGCCGATTCGTCACTGCCGAGTGGGTCCGGTTTGGGACTGGCCATCGCAGCGGGTCTGGTGCAGGCCCACCGCGGCACGTTGTCGGCTCACAACCTCGAAACGGGCGCACGCTTCGAGGTTCGGCTACCACTCGCCGACGGCATATGAAGGCAGATTTATCGCGCCGAGGCTTCATCGGCCTCACGGCCGCGGCCGGCCTGAGCGCCGGCCGGTCACCGTCAGCGTCGGCCGCTCCGGGCCGACCTGGCCCCATTCGGGCCGTCGCCTTCGACGCGTTTACCGTGTTTGATCGCAGGCCAATCGACAATGCCGCCGAGGACATATTTCCAGGCGCCGGAACGACATTGATCGAAGCATGGCGAGTCCGGCAATTCGAATACACCTGGTTGCGCACCTTGTCGGGTACGTACACCGACTTCTGGACCGTCACCGAGGATGCGCTCGAATTCGCGGTACAGCAGTGCAAACTGCGGCTCAATCCCGCCGGTCGCGAACAATTGATGGGCGCTTGGCTCAGATTGACACCATGGCCAGATGCCCCGGCTGCGGTCCGCACGTTCAAGGACCGCGGGCTACACCTCGCTTTTCTATCCGACGCCACCGTGACGATGCTTGACTCCTGGGTCACGAACGCAGGGCTGGACGATGTCTTTCGCCCACACTTGAGCACCGACCGCGTCAAAGCGTTCAAACCCGACCCCCGCGCATACCAGCTGGGCGAAGATGCATTCGGCATCCCGCGCACACAAATCGCATTCAGCGCGCACGGCGGCTGGGACGCGGCCGGCGCCGCAGCATTCGGCTACCGCACCTTTTGGGTCAATCGCAGCGACGCGCCGGCCGAACGACTGTCGGCAACCCCCGAAGCCACCGGCGTCGACCTCACTCAGTTGGTCGAGTTCGTCGACGAACGCTCCTGACGGGAACGCGAAGCGAGTACGCGCATCGGTCACAGATGTGAACAGATTATGTAATCTGTTCACACCGCGGCGTCTGGGCCGGGTCCACCGTCGATCACGCCAGGAGAAACCAGTGAGCACACAGCGCAGCGCCCTCGTCGTCGGTGGGGCATCCGGTATCGGCTGGGCCACCGCCCAAGGACTGGCCGCGCAGGGCTACCGCGTCACCATCGCCGACCGGAACGCCGAACTCGCCGAGGCCCGCTCCGCCGAACTCGGCGCACCGCACACCGCCGTCGCCGTCGAGGTCACCGACGAAGCGTCCGTCGCTGCCGTCTTCGAGCAGACCGGGGAGCTGGACGCCGTCGTCAGCTGCGCCGGGTTCTCGACCTTCGGGCTCATCGTCGACATGCCGGTCGAGGACTTCCGCGCCGTCGTCGACTGCTGCCTGACGGGGTCGTTCATCGTCACCAAATACGCCGGCCAGAAGTTGCGTGAGGGTGGGTCGCTGGTGTGCATCTCGTCGCTCAACGGCCGCCAGCCCGCCATCGGCATGAGCGCCTACAGCGCCGCCAAGGCCGGCCTGTCGATGCTGACCGAGGTGGCCGCATTGGAGTTGGGCCCCAAGGGCATTCGCGTCAACGCCGTCGCCCCCGGTTTCGTGACCACTCCCCTGACCGAAGGCGCCGCGATGATCCCCGGCGTCGTCGACGAGTACGTCGAGAACACCGCGCTGGGCCGCGCCGGCACCCCCGAGGACATCGCCAACGCCGTGCTGTTCCTGTGCTCGGAGCAGTCGTCCTGGATGACGGGCGAGGTTCTCGACCTCAACGGCGGCGCGCATCTCAAGCGCTACCCCGACATCATGAGCCACCTCCTCAAGCTCGCGTCGGGGTAGCAACCGGCGGCAAATCCGTCAGAATCACCGTCATGGACACCGAATTCACGGTCACCCAGAAACGGGCCCTCGCCGTCGCGACGGTCCTGGCGGTCGGATTCGGCGCGTACTTCCTGCGCGGGCAGTTCATGCTGGTCGTCGTTGCCGGGGTGGTGGCCTACCTTTTCACCCCGTTGTTCCGTCGGCTGTCGAAGCGGCTGAGCACCGGCCTGTCGGCCACCCTGACCCTGCTGGCCGCGCTGCTGGTCGTGGTTGTGCCGATCAGCGGGGCCGTCGCCATCGGCGTCGTCCAGATCACCGCCATGATCCGCAACGTGTCGCAGTGGGTGAGTCGTAACGACATGGGCGCGCTGGGCACCCGGGCGCTGCAAGCCGCCAACGACCTGCTGGCACAAATCCCCTACCTGCACCACGTGACCCTGACGCCCGAGTCGGTCCAGAAGTGGATCATCACGTTTGCGCAGCGCGCGGGCGAGTGGGGCCTGAACGTGCTGCAGACCGCCGCGGGCGGACTTTTCGGCGCGCTCGCCGGTGCCGTCATCTTCATCTATGTGTTCATCTCGCTGCTGGTCAACGGCGATGACGTGGTCCTACTGATCCGGCGGCTCAACCCACTCGGCGAGGACGTCACCGACCTGTACCTGGCCAAGATGGGCGCCATGGTGCGCGGCACGGTACTCGGCCAGTTCGTCATCGCACTGGCGCAGGGTGTGTCCGGCGCGATCTCGATCTACATCGCCGGCTTCCACGACGGCTTCTTCATCTTTGCGATCCTGCTGAGCGCCCTGTCGGTGATTCCGCTCGGTGGAGGCATCGTCAGCATCCCGTTCGGCATCGGCATGGCACTGTTCGGCAACATCGGCGGCGGCCTGTTCGTGATCCTGTTCCACATCCTGGTGGTCACCAACATCGACAACGTGCTCCGGCCGATCCTGGTCCCCAAGGCGGCGCGGTTGGACTCCGCGCTGATGCTGCTGTCGGTGTTCTCCGGCATCGCGATGTTCGGTTTCCTGGGCCTGGTGATCGGCCCGGTGCTGATGATCGTCGTCGTCACCACCATCAGCGTGTACCTCGCTGTGTACAAAGGCGTTCCGTTGAGCGAACCCGAGCCCGATGAACCCCGGCCACCGGGGCGCCTCACACGGCTCATCTCCACGATGCGCCACAAGCAGCCCGCTACGGCAGTGGCTGCGCCTTCTGCGTCGCCTCCGCCAGAGTCCGATAGTCGACCGGACTCGCCGACCCACTGACCGCGACCTGGGACGGGCCCATCGGGCCGTCGAGCTTGGCGGTCCAGATCGGCTCTGTGCCCTGCTGGTCCTCGCCGGCCCCCTCGTACACCACCCAGTGCACCCCGCCCAGGTCCTGCGCCCCGGTCGGGTACATGCCGCTGTGGATCGAGGACACCAGCTTCTCCTCGTCGGCATTGCTCTGAGTCAGCGCGACGAACATGCCGGAGGCGGTCAGATAGCCGACCCTCGACATCAGCGCCCGCGTGGGTTGCTTGGTGACGGGATCGGTGCGGCCCGCCTCGATGGCGCCGCGCGACCCCGAATTGGCGTGCCAGCCGGACGGCAGCTCCGGGATCCGGATCGGGATGTGCAACGCGGCGGCGTCGGCCTTGAGGGCGGCCGGGGCGTCGTACTGCGGCGCCGGGCCCTTACCCGGCCCCTGCGGCGCGAACGAACACATGCCGAGCATCCCGGCCAGCGCAACACAGGCCACCACCAGCGGGGCGATGGACCAGAACATGTCGCGGCCGTCCTGCAGCAGCCGGTCCTTCGCCGGGCGCGGCACCGGCACCGACTGCCCCTCGGCGACCGCGTTGGGCACGGCGGCGGGCCGCCCATCAGATGCGGCGACAGACTGGTCGTCGGGTTCCGGCGATTGAGACGTCACAGGGCTCAGTATCCCAACTCCCGACCGCACACCAACAAATGGCTAATGGGACAATCGGCGCATGACGCCTTCGCGCCGAGAAGCCCCAGACCGCAACCTCGCCCTCGAACTGGTCCGCGTGACCGAAGCCGGGGCCATGGCCGCCGGCCGCTGGGTCGGCCGCGGCGACAAGGAAGGTGGCGACGGTGCAGCCGTCGATGCCATGCGTGAGCTGGTCAATTCGGTCTCGATGCGCGGCGTCGTGGTCATCGGCGAGGGCGAGAAGGACCACGCCCCGATGCTCTACAACGGCGAAGAGGTCGGCAACGGCGACGGTCCGGACTGCGACTTCGCCGTCGACCCGGTCGACGGCACCACCCTGATGAGCAAGGGCATGCCCAATGCCATCTCGGTGCTCGCAGTCTCCGAGCGCGGCACCATGTTCGACCCGTCGGCCGTGTTCTACATGAACAAGATCGCCGTCGGACCGGACGCCGCCGACGTCATCGACATCACCGCACCCATCGGCGAGAACATCCGCCGCGTCGCCAAGCGCCTCAACGAGTCGGTGGCCGATGTCACGGTGTGCATCCTGGACCGCCCCCGGCACGCCCAGCTGATCAGCGAGGTCCGCGAGGCCGGTGCCCGCATCCGCCTGATCTCCGACGGCGACGTCGCCGGCGCCATCTCGGCCTGCCGCCCCGAGTCCGGCACCGACATCCTGGCCGGTATCGGTGGCACGCCCGAAGGCATCATCGCCGCGGCCGCCATCCGCTGCATGGGCGGCGCCATCCAGGCCGTCCTCGCGCCGACCGACGACGACGAGCGCCAGCGGGCCCTGGACCGTGGCTACGACCTGGAGCGCGTGCTGACCACCGAAGACCTGGTCGCCGGCGACAACGTCTTCTTCTGCGCGACGGGCGTCACCGATGGTGACCTGCTCAACGGTGTGCGGTACTTCGCCGGCGGTTGCACCACGCAGTCGATCGTGATGCGCTCGAAGTCCGGCACCGTCCGGATGATCGAGGCCTACCACCGGCTGTCCAAGCTCAACGAATACTCCGCGGTGGACTTCACCGGGGATATTTCCGCCGCACACCCCCTGCCGTAATTCGTTTCACCTCAACCAAAGGGAGCACATGTCCGACAACGATGTCGAGTACCGGATCGAGCACGACACCATGGGCGAGGTCCGGGTTCCGGTCAACGCCCTGTGGCGCGCGCAGACACAACGCGCCGTGGAGAACTTCCCCATCTCGTTCCGCGGCCTGGAGCGCACCCAGATCCGCGCGCTGGGTCTGCTGAAGGGCGCCTGCGCACAGGTCAACAAGGACCTGGGCCTGCTGGACCCCGACAAGGCCGACGCCATCATCGCCGCCGCCGGTGAGATCGCCGACGGTCTGCACGATGACCAGTTCCCCATCGACGTGTTCCAGACCGGCTCGGGCACCAGCTCGAACATGAACGCCAACGAGGTCATCGCCTCCATCGCGGCGCGCAACGGCGTCGAGGTCCACCCCAACGACCACGTCAACATGTCGCAGAGCTCCAACGACACCTTCCCCACCGCCACACACATCGCGGCAACGGAAGCCGCTGTGCGCCACCTGATTCCGGCCCTCGAGGTGCTGCACGAGTCGCTGGCCAACAAGGCCCGCGCGTGGCGCACCGTCGTCAAGTCCGGCCGTACTCACCTCATGGACGCGGTGCCCGTCACCCTGGGCCAGGAGTTCGGCGGCTACGCCCGCCAGATCGAGGCCGGCATCGAACGCGTCAAGGCGACATTGCCCCGCCTGGGTGAGCTGGCCATCGGCGGCACCGCCGTCGGCACCGGCCTGAACGCCCCTGACGGCTTCGGCTCCAAGGTCGTCGACGTGCTGGTGAACCAGACCGGCATCGCCGAACTGCGTACCGCCGCAGACTCTTTCGAAGCCCAGGCCGCCCGCGACGGACTCGTCGAGGCGTCCGGCGCGCTCAAGACCATCGCGGTGTCGCTGACCAAGATCGCCAACGACGTGCGCTGGATGGGCTCGGGCCCGCTGACCGGCCTCGGCGAAATCCAGCTGCCGGACCTGCAGCCGGGTAGCTCGATCATGCCGGGCAAGGTGAATCCTGTTCTGCCCGAAGCGGTTACCCAGGTGGCCGCGCAGGTCATCGGCAACGACGCGGCCGTCACCGTCGGCGGTCTGTCGGGCGCCTTCGAGCTGAACGTCTACATCCCGATGATGGCCCGCAACGTGCTGGAGTCCTTCACGCTGCTGTCCAACGTGTCGCGGCTGTTCGCGTCCAAGTGCATCGACGGCCTCGTCGCCAACGAGGACCACCTGCGCACGCTGGCGGAGTCGTCGCCGTCGATCGTGACGCCGCTGAACTCGGCCATCGGCTACGAAGAGGCCGCCAAGGTCGCCAAGGAAGCCCTCAAGGAGAAGAAGACCATCCGGCAGACGGTCATCGACCGCGGCCTGATCGGCGAGAACCTCTCCCTGGCCGAGCTGGACAAGCGTCTCGACGTGCTGGCCATGGCGAAGGTCAAGGACGGCGAGTAGTTTTCTGCGCTGAGCCGCGAAGCCCCCAGAATCCCTGGATTCTGGGGGCTTCGTGTTTCGCCGGAATTCACGTCCAGGGTGCGTACAGATCGTCAGATCCGCGGGCGGGAGGCGCTGGCGGCACAGTCGCGAGGCTCCGCCCGCTGGGCACTCGACAAGCAAATGCCCTGTGCCCGTTGACTTTGCGGTTATGCAGACAAAGTTCGAGTAGCGCGGATCCTGAGCGCACGATCAACGCGAGGCCGACATTGATTCCGCGGCTACGGCGCAAAATCCCGAGTGGACATGACCGTGAGCGCAGGATCAATGGGACAGAACAGCCCGCTCGGCAGCCGCCAGCTCACATCGCAGGTGAAGCGAATGTGAACAGCTCCTTACTGGACAGATACTGCCGGGAAACGGGATTCGACCCGTGCGTTTGCAATTGTGTTGCAATGACGGCCGAGCTCACCGATTCGCACCGAGGTGCCCGGCTGGATGCCGTCCCGTGCATGACGCACGGCCGCTTCCACATGCCGCACACGCACACCGGCGAGCGGCTGTCCAAACCCCAGGCCGAGGTCCTCAAACTCGTGACGACAGCACCGGGTCAACGGAACGCCGATGTCCTGCAGGCCAGGCTGTTCATCGAACTGCTCGAGGACGAACTGGCCGAGTTGCACCTGCAACTGGCGGTGACGGAGCGCCGGGCGGCCAAGCAGGGCGCCGACAAGCATCTCGACGTACTGCGGGGGCGCATCGCCGATCTCCTGGCGATGCGTCGACGCGATCGTCGACCGCTTCCCCACTGCGTAGCTCCGCCGCGAGTCAGCTCGTCAGATCGTGGCTCAGCAGATGCGTTGGCGCCCGAGTCGGGCGGAAAAAGTCCGTGAGTTCAATCGCGATGACCAACCACCGGTGGTGATTGAACCCAGGGACGTCCAGCGGCCGGAAAAGGTACCTGACTTCAGTCAGGGCAGCCACGCCCCACCACGATTGAAGCCACGTACATCTGATGCTCGAGGCACCCACGAATATGTCGCGGCCACTCAAAACGTTTCGGGTTGTCGATGCGAGCGCGTACCTGAAACCGCCCCGGCGTGACTACTGACCGTTGTTCGAGCCGCCGGAATTGGCACCCGGGATGTCGGTGATCGGGATGTTCGGCATCGGCGGCGGCGACGGGGTGTTGGGCAGCGTCGGAATTTCGGCCGGCGGGATGTCGGTCAGATCGTTGACCGGCGGGCCGTTCTCCCGGCTGCCGTAGCTGGTGCCCGGTTCGCGGTGGCCGACCATGTGGCTGACGGTCACCATGTGGTAGCCGTTGGCCTTGAGCACCGGGATGAACTGCTGTACCAGATCGACCGTCGACGAATAGGTGTCGTGGAAGAGCACGACCGAATTCGGCTTGATCTGTGTCATCAGCATGTAGCGGGTGGCGGCGGTGTTGGAGTCGTTGGCCCAGTCGAACGGGATGACGTCCCAGTTGATGTCGGCCAGGCCCTGCTTCTTGGCCTCGGCGAGCACCTGGTCGTTGATCAGGCCGCCGGCGGTGCGCACGAGTTTCGGCCGCTGGCCGGTGGCTTTCTCGATGGCATCGCTGGCCTTGCTGAACTGGCCCGCGATGAACTCCGGCGGGATGGTCGTCATGTTGGGGTGTTCCCAGGTGTGGCTGCCCAGCTCCATCCCGGCGTCGACGACGCGCTTGGCGCCGTCGGGGTTGGCGGCGACCTTGTTGCCGATCTCGAAGAACGTCGCCTTGGCGTCGTTGTCCTGCAGGATTTTCAGCAGCCGGTCGGTGTACGGGCTGGGACCGTCGTCGAACGTGAGCGCGACGCACTTGTACTTGCTGCAGTCGACTTCGTCGGCCTTGGCGACATTTCCGGTCTGGCACCCGACCACGACGATCGTCACACCGGCACACACGCCGAGGACGGTTCGCCAGTAGGGCCAGGCCTTGTTCTCGCGTCGCACCCAATCACCTTACCGACGCCGCGATTTGTGCACGAAAACCCGCGTTCAGCGCGGAAAATCGTGCACAAATCGCGGCCCGGTTCACGTCACGGCAGGGTGCCGGGGCTGATTTCCTCGAGCATCTCGGTGACGAGCGCGGCAATCGGCGAGCGTTCGCTGCGCATCAGGGTGATGTGCGCGAACAGGGGGTGCCCCTTGAGCTTCTCGATCACCGCGGCGACACCGTCGTGCCGGCCGACGCGCAGGTTGTCGCGCTGGGCGACGTCGTGCGTGAGGACCACCCGAGAGCCCGAGCCCAGCCGGGACAGCACGGTCAGGAGCACGTTGCGCTCCAGTGACTGGGCCTCGTCGACGATGACGAAGGAGTCGTGCAGCGAGCGGCCGCGAATGTGGGTCAGCGGCAACACTTCCAGCATTCCGCGGGACAGCACCTCTTCCAGCACGGCCGGGCTGGCCAGGCCTTCCAGGGTGTCGAAGACGGCCTGCGCCCACGGGCCCATCTTCTCGCTCTCGCTGCCCGGCAGGTAGCCGAGGTCTTGTCCGCCAACGGCATACAGCGGCCGGAACACGACGACCTTGCGCTGGGTGCGGCGCTCGAGCACCGCCTCGAGGCCGGCGCACAGCGCCAGCGCCGACTTACCGGTACCGGCCTTGCCGCCGAGGGAGACGATGCCGACGGATTCGTCGAGCAGCAGATCGAGGGCGACGCGTTGTTCGGCTGACCTTCCCCGGAGGCCGAACACTTCGCGATCACCGCGGACCAGCTGCACCCGCTTCTCGGCGTTGACCCGGCCGAGCGCGTGCGACGTGCCGCCGAGCAGCCGGATTCCGGTGTGGCACGGCAGATCCCGCGCTTCCAGCAGGTCGACCTCGCCGTCGGCGAACAGCGTGTCGATGTCTTCCGGCGAGGCGTCCATCTCGGTCATGCCGGTCCAGCCGGACGTCACGACATCCTGCGCGTGATACTCGTCGGCAGTCAGGCCCACCGCGCCGGCCTTGACGCGCAGCGGAATGTCCTTGCTGACCAAGGTGACTCGCTTGCCCTCGGCCGCGAGGTTGGCGGCGCAGGCGAGGATACGGTGGTCGTTGGTGTCGGTGCGGAAGCCCGAGGGCAGCACCGACTGGTCGACATGGTTCAGCTCGACCTGGAGCGTTCCCCCTTGCGTCCCAACAGGAATCGGCTGATCCAGTCGACCGTGTTCCAACCGCAAGTCATCGAACATGCGCAGGGCCTGCCGGGCGAACCAGCCCAGTTCGTGGTGGTGGCGTTTACCCTCCAGCTCACTGATGACCACCAGGGGGACAACCACTTCGTGCTCAGCGAAGCGCGTGCATGCCCAGGGATCGGACAGCAACACGGAGGTATCGAGCACGTAGGTACGGACCTGCGAATCAGACACGTGGCGCTCCTCGGCCCGTGCGGCCCCACACGAGTACTTCGGTGGACGCAGCGGTACCTGGACCGGGGCCGGTCCCAATCTCTAATCGGGTACCGCCCGGATAGCAGAGCAATTCGCTAGCCATCACCGGCGACGCTACCCCCGGCGACGGCCGCGCGCTCACTGGCGCGCCGTGACTGTTTTGTGACGTCTAGATGAACTGAGCGAGCGACGGTTCGTCGCTCAGCCCCCACGCCTTGATGCGCTCCGAGATGACGGTGCGCAGCGCCGCGCCGTCGAAGATGCCGGCGTCAGCAACAACCTGGACCTTGTCCTGGTACGCGTCGATGTCCGCACCGATGACCTCGATGCCCGCGGCCCGGGCCGCGATGGCGGCGATGGTCTCGTCGCGGTGCGTCTGCAGCAGGTGCGAGACCAGGTTCGCGAAGAACTCCTCGTGCCGCTCTTCGTCGCGGGCGATGCGGCCGGCCATGGCCGCCAGCACCGGCTCCTCGATCTGAGCCTGCAGGTTACGGGTGAAGACGGCATGCGCGCGCTCGAAGAACGCCATGAAGACCAACGTCTCGATCTGGCTGTACTTGTCGGCCCGGTAGCCCTTCATGACGTGCTCGACGCGCACGTCCTCGTTGGCGGTCGGGTCGATCTGGCGGGTGACGACCAGGTAGTTACGCAGCGCGATGGCGTGCAGGTGCTCCTCGGCGGTCCAGCGGCCCAGCCAGCGGCCCCACTTGTCTTCGAGGATGAAGTGTTCGACCAGCTCACGGTGGTAGCCGGCGAGGTTGTCCTTGGTGATGAGCAGGATTTCCAGCGCATCGGTGACCGGCTTGGGCAGCGTGACGCTGGAGGCGTCCCAGTCGGTGCCGCCGAGGAAGGCGAAGTTCTCGCCCTGCTCGAACGGGACGTAGTCATGGGCGTACCAGGCTTCCTCAGTCGCGAGGTGCCGGGACAGCTCGGTGTCCACCACGGGCTCGAGCTCGAGGGTCAGTGCGTTGGCAACCGGTTTCTCAGCCATGAAAGTAACTGTAACCCGAGTTCACATGTTTTTGAAATCTGCCCCGCACAAATGGGGGCCGGTGTCACCCGGCCCCCATTCGCCCGCAGACGGTTACTTCGTTGTGCCCGAACCTGCGCCTGCGGTCTTTTCTCCGCCACCAGCAGAAGCCGAATTCTTACTTTCGGCGTGCTGCTTGCTTTGTGCGGGTTTGGAGTCCTCCGGGCCACTCGTCTGCGTGGCGCCAGAAGTGCTGGAACCCTTGGCAACCTTGGACGGCTTTCCATTGGCAGGTTTCGATCGCTTCCCGTCCTTGGGCTGCTTGACGTGCGGCGTGCCGTCGGTCTGCTGGTTCTCACCATTGGCGGCCGCCGGCTTGGCCGATCCCTCGGCCGCCGGGGTGTCAGACGGTTTCGCAGGGCTGCTCGCCGGAGTGCCCGCCGGGTCTGCAGCTGTCGATGCTGCCGGGCTGGCGGGCTGTGCCGTCGGTGTTGTGTCCGCCTCATGTGTGGTCTTCGCTGTCGGAGTCACGTCCGCGCCGAATGTTGCTGCGGTCGGCGCCGGCGTCCCGGTCGGTGTTTGTGACGTGGGGTTGGCCGCGGGGATCGCGCCGCGCAGCCCACCGACCAGCATGTGCCCTGTGGTTCGGCCGAGGTCTCCGAGCTCCTTGACGACCGTCTTGACGTTGCCCATCGTCAACGGCGAGTAGCTGTCGGCGCGGTTCAGCGCCACCGACAGGTCGTCACGCGCGTTCAGGAAGCCTGCAGTGACGCTGGTGCTCGGGTCGGTCAAGGTCTGGTTGATGATTGTGCCCAAACCTTGGATGCCACTGCCCAGCGCCGCGACCACGGCGGTGATGTTCCCGGAAGCGAGGCCGGCCCGGATTTGGGTGAGGGTCTGGTTGATGAGTAGGTCGCACCGCAGAGCGGACAGGACCATGGGATTCACGATGTCCTGGGCCGCCAACGGAATGTTCTGCACGAGAGCGGACAAGCTGCCGACGGGGTTGGCGAAGATGCCGCGGGCGAGGTCGACGTAGTCCGGGTTGAGGGCAGATTGCGTGATCCGGTCCAGGACGGACGGGACGTTGCTCTGGCTACCGAATATCTCGTTGAACTTGTCGGTGCCGACCGCTGCCCTGATCTGATCGAGCTCCAAATTCGCCGTCGCCCAGCCAGTGGGCACGTTGTTCTGGTTGTGCACGTAATTGAACTCGAACATCCGCCGTTTGAGGCTGGCCGCGTACTGCTGCGGGGTGACGGTCGGGGTATCGGCCGGCAAGTGCAGACGGACATCAGAGATCGGGACTACTTGGGCCGTCACCGCATTGTTGTCGAGCGTGCCGTTGACGTCCTGGAACCGGAGCGTGACGGAGCCGTTGACGACGCCTCCGTTGTCCAGCCAGTTCGCGACGCCGGGGTTCGTGGCGCTGACGACGTAATAGGTGTAACCGTCGTCTGCCTGAAAAATGTTGCTGCCGTTGAGGCTGCTCTGCGCGGTCACATACGGCAGATCCAGCTGCCAGATATTGGTCAGCTGGGCAGCCACGTAGCCGGCCGAAACGGTGGGCACCTTGACCACGAGCGCCTGGTCCGGCTGCAGGTTGAAGTGTCCGATGCTGGTCAATTGCCCCGGCAGAATCGGGCCGCCGACCGCCGAAGTCGTCGGCTTGATCACGGTGAAGGTGTTTTCCGGTACTGCGGCCCAGACCGCCTGAATTCCCTTATTCGTGACGCTGGAATTGAACCCGGAGACATTGTCCGCGACGCCGGCCAACACCGCCGCCACCTGGCTTTCTGACAGCACCGGCAGCTTGAACTGCGACGATGAACTCTGCTGCTTGATGAGGATCGTGTCGTGCGGAATGCCCCAGTCGGTGGTGGTATCGCGCATGAGGATCGTCTGGGCGCCGGTGCTGTTCACCCAGTTGCCCGGTTGCTGGTCCGGACTGATCACCACGGTGTACGTGCCGTCCGCATTCGGTGTGAATTGCGTCAGGTCATAGCTGACACCGGTCGAGATGAACTTCCCGTCCATGATGTTCCCCGACATCGGAACGAAGGTCACCACCTTGGTGCCAGGGCGAGGGGTGATGGTCACCGTGTACGACTCGCCCCGCACGGCCAGCAGCGTGTACTTGTTGTCCGCCGTCGGGTCGTTCGAGAACGGCAGAGGCTCGGCAGACGGCGCGTTCCAGGGGGCGGTGAGAAATTCACCGTTGCGGTCGTAGCCGTTGATCCGGTTCTGTTCATTGAGCGCACCGAAGAGCACGCCCATCGCCAGGGCCTGGGTGTATTGCGGCAACGAACTCACGTCGGACGGTTTGATGAACGGATAGTTGCTGTTGGTGGCGATGATCTGCTGCTGTTGGGCGAGGATCTGATCTGTCACGGCCTGGTAGCTGTCCGCGGCGAACGCCTGCGGGGCGGTGAGCGTCGCGACCATGGCGCCGGCGACGGCGGTCGTGGCGATCCCCCGCTTGGCCCGGGAGCGGCGCCGCGCCGCACGGTTACCGGCCGCTACCGGTTGATCGTCCCCTGCCCTATGCGACCGCCAGGAGTGGCCCAACTCAGACATTCTTCGCCCCTTCGTGATGGGTCTGCCCGGGTTGGCTGACTCAGCGCGAACGCCCGGGGTGTGATGTGGTGAACAGCTCGACGAAATTGTCGTCCACGTCACGATATGAGCGATCGCTGTGCTGAACCAATGGGTGCTCAGACCAGGGTTTTCGGGCCGGCATGTGCAAAATGCACATCACCTCGTCGTGAGCTTAGGAAACCGGCGCAAGCACCCGCCCGCCGTACCAGTGGCAAATCTCGAGGGCCAGCGCGACGGTCAGGGTGTCGGCGTCGAGGCGCAGGCCGTATTGGTCGACGGCCTGCTGAACCCTGAGATAGACGGTGTTGCGGTGGAACATCGTGCGCTTCGCGGTCTCGGTGTAGCTGCAGTTGGCGGCCAGGAAGGCCCGGAGGGTCTCGCGTAGCTGCTCGCACCGCGCGTCGTCGTCCGCCAACGAGCCGAGGACGGCGGCGACGAACGCCGCGAGGTCGGCCGGCTCGTCCGCCAGCAACGCGACCGACGCGACGTCGCCGAAGAGCACGACCTGTGGCGCATGGGGTGCCGACAAGGCCAGCTCCTTGACCCGCGCCGCCGTGCGCGCTGTCGAGCGGAAACCGTCGAGCCCATCCCCACGCCGGCCGACAGTGACGCGTAACCCGTTGATGCACAACCGTTTTGCGAGTTCATCGTGGTCCGTGCGGGCGGTCACCGGCAGCCGTAACCAGATGCGCTGTTGCGATTCGCCGCCGGCGACGAGGACGTCGTCGACGCCCGGCAGCACCTGACGCAGGACCGTCACCACTTTGGGCAGCGCGTCGGCCGCAGCGGCGTCGTCAGCCCATGCCTCGACTGCGAGGTGACTTCCCGACAACCGGTACCCGAGCGCCGATTCCGCTTGCGCCACATCGGGTTCGGCGTCATTGAGGAGTCGGGTGATCCACTGCCGCCGGATCGCTTCGTCGGTGCGGACGCGTTGCGTCAGCCGGTCCTCGTACAGCGCGGTGATCTGCTCGGTGACCCGGCCGTTATGGGACCCGCTGAGATTCACCACCTCGATCATCGCCTCGGCCACCCCGGGTGCAGTGGCCGGCATCTCCGCCAGACAGGCGCTCAGCATCCGGCCATGCCCGACCCGGTAGGCCTTCAGGATCGCGGACAGCGGGACGCCGTCGGTCACCGCCCGCTCGACGTTGGCGATGGCGAGGCTCGACGGCGAGATGCTCTGCGGGTCAATCCCGTTCGCCAGAACGTCGAGGAAGAGATCGAGGCTCTCCGTGGCGTTGACAGCGACGATCTCGTGGAACGACGGGTCGCTGAGCTCGGGCACCGCGGCCAGGATCTCGGCGATCACACCCGCGACGAAAGCGTCCTTGTCCCGGGCGAAGTACTCGATGATCGCGGCCAGCGCCTGACTGCCCATCTGCCACCTCCTCGGCCGCAGCTCAGGCTACCGAGGTGTGCACCGCGCACACCTGGTTTCCGGCACCCAGCACCCTCGAATCGGCGAACGCCGTCAGCCGTGCAGCCCTTTGAACATCACAAGAACGATCGCCACGTTGGCAATCGTCAGAACCAGACCGATGATGATCGCCGCCAAGGCCAGTCCACTCCCGTCCTGGCCGGTCCGGGCGATCTGGGATCGCGCCACGAAGCCGAGGATCGCGCCCACCACCGGCACGAAAAAGGCGCAGATCAACGCGGCCGTGGCCAAGCCGTTCGTGCCGGCGGCACCCGGAGCCCGAACTCCCGGCGCCCTGTCGGCGGTGACCGGGCTGCCGTCCGGGGTGTAGCCGACGACCGGGTAGATGGGTTGGCCCTCAGGGGTGTAGCCGAGCGGGGCCGCGATGGCGACGCGTGCCTGCGCACGCCGGACCGCGCCGTTGTAGCCGGCGCGGCGGATCAGCGCGACGAACGAGCCGATTACGAGGACCGCCGCGATCACGATGGCGACCGCGTTGCCTCTCGTCCGCATCTCGTAGCCGCCCTGACTAGCTACAGAGTTGATGCCGGCGATGACCGCGACGGCGCCCGGAATCGACAACAATGCGAGGGCGACGAAGGGACCGACCGGCTTTGCCTGCGCGGTCGGCGGGAGCTCTTTCCGCCCGGGCGCCATAGCAATCACGGCGACCCCGACCATCACGAGCAGAATGACGACGGGAAACAAGAAAGCCAACGCCAAGCCCCCTTCAGTGCAGGAGACACGGCATTGCGCGTGCCCGCTGAGGACGCTAGCCGATGCGGAGCTGCAGGGGGCGGGTTCTCAAGCGCAATTGTTAGCCAGTACCCCACGAACGTGGTGCCTACGACCAAAAATCTCGCGACTTTGCGGTCATAGGCCCCACTTTCGATGTCAGAACGTCAAAGCGTCAGACCCGGGTACAGCGGGTTGGCGTCGAGCATCTCGGCCGACGCCGCGCGGACGCGGTCAGCGGTGCCGTCGGCCAGCGTGTACTTGGCCTTGGACGGGCCGGTCGACGCGGCGGTCGGCTGGGTGTTCGACAGCACGTCGACCACCAGCTCGGCGACCTTGTCGAACTCGTCGGCGCCGAAGCCACGCGTGGTCAGCGCCGGGGTGCCGAAGCGGATGCCGCTGGAGTACCAGGCGCCGTTCGGGTCGTTCGGGATCGAGTTGCGGTTGGTGACCACACCGGCGTCCAACAGCGCCGACTCGGCCTGCCGGCCCGTCAGCCCGAACGACTGCACGTCGAGCAGCACCAGGTGGTTGTCGGTGCCGCCGGTGACCAGCGTCGCGCCGCGCTTGAGGAAGCCGTCAGCCAGCGCCTTGGCGTTGTCGGCGACGTTCTGCGCATAGGTCTGGAACTCAGGCTGCCGGGCCTCGGCGAGCGCGACGGCCTTGGCGGCCATGACGTGCGACAGCGGGCCGCCGAGCACCATCGGGCAGCCCTTGTCGACGGCCGGGGCGTATTCCTCGGTCGCCAGGACCAGGCCACCGCGCGGACCGCGCAGCGACTTGTGCGTCGTCGTGGTGGTGACGTGGGCGTGCGGCACGGGGTTCTCGTCGCCGGTGAACACCTTGCCCGCGACCAGGCCGGCGAAGTGCGCCATGTCGACCATCAGGGTGGCGCCGACCTCGTCGGCGATCTCGCGCATCTTGGCGAAGTTCACGCGGCGCGGGTAGGCCGAGTAGCCGGCGACCAGCACCAGCGGCTTGAACTCGCGGGCCGCGGCGGCGACGGCGTCGTAGTCGATCAGACCGGTCGCCGGGTCGGTGCCGTAGCTGCGCTGGTGGAACATCTTGCCGGAGATGTTCGGCCGGAAGCCGTGGGTCAGGTGGCCGCCGGTGTCCAGCGACATGCCCAGCAGACGCTGGTTGCCCAGCTTGTTGCGCAGCTTCTCCCAGTCCGCTTCGGACAGGTCGTTGACGTGCTTGGCGCCGAGCTCGGCCAGGCCGGGGGCCTCGATGCGGGTGGCCAGGATGGCCCAGAACGCGACCAGGTTGGCGTCGATGCCCGAGTGCGGCTGCGCGTAGGCGTACGGCGCGCCGAAGAGCTCGCGGGCGTGCTCGGCGGCCAGGGCCTCGACGGTGTCGACGTTCTGGCAGGCCGCGTAGAACCGGTGCCCGACCGTGCCCTCGGCGTACTTGTCGGAGAACCAGGTGCCCATCGTCAGCAGCACGGCGGGCGACGCGTAGTTCTCGCTGGCGATCAGCTTCAGCGAACTACGTTGATCCTCAAGCTCTTTGCGGGTCGCGTCGGCAACCCGCGGCTCGACCTGCTCGATGACCCGCAGCGCCGCCTGGTAGGCCTCGCTGGCGGTGGCGGCGTAGCCGGCACCCAGGCCGGACTTGGACACGGAAGCGTCTGCGGTCATGCGTTCAGCCTAATAGGCGGGTGTTTGTGACCCCAACCGGCCACCGGCGCACGCCCGTCGGCCGCGACCGTCCGCAAACTGCACACGCCGCACCGTGTGTCGTCTGCAGACACGCACACTCGCGCCAGGGCTACCGGGCTAGTTCCGCAGGGACGACGGGATCAGCGGCTCGTCGAGCAGGCGGCCGAACCGCGCGGTGAGGCTGACGTCGGCGGGCCGCGCGTCGAGCCAGCCCCGCAGCAACCGGTACCCCTCGACGTAGGTCGACGTGTACGCGCGCCACAGCGGCGACGACAGGAACCGCATGGACTGCCGGGCCCGCTCCGGGCTGGTCAGCAGCCAGCGCTGCAGGAAGACGACCACCTCATCGGTGTCGCGGTGTTCGTCGTGCAGCATCAGCGCGGCGTCCTGGCGGACGTCGGCCAGCGCGGCACTCGCCGTCGAGATCGCTTCGGCGCGTTCGCCGTCGAAGCGCAGTCCGAGGTCCTGGTAGATCTCCGACGCCCACGCACCCCAGTCCGGTCCGATGGCGGCGTACAGCGCCAGGTCCGCGAGCCCCTCGGCCATCAGGCATTGCGGTGTGTTGACCAGGAAGATCGTCTGCTCGGCCTGGCCGCCCAGCTCGACGAGGCCGGCTTCTTTACGGCAGTGCTCGGTGTGGTGACCCGGGTACGACTCGTGCGCGACGAGCCGCGGCAGGTTCGACATCTGCTGCTTGAGGTCGGCGTTGACCGCGACCGTGGACCGGTAATTGCCCTCGTAGTAGTTGAAGCCCGACCACGGCTTGTCGGTGACGATCTCGTAGTTGATGGTCTCGCTGTCCGGCAGCGGGAAGTCGGCGCGGACCCGGTCGCGCAGCGCGGACGAGAAAGCGTGGATGCACTCCTCGAGTCGCTCGGGCGGAATCTCCTCGCCGGAGCGGTGCGCCTGCATGCGCTCGACCAGCGGGCCGCTGCCACCGAGCGCCTCGTCGAGCAGGCGATGCGCCTCGCGGTACTTGTCGTCGTCGCCCTTGGCGATGTCGACATCGAAGTAGTCACGGACCTCGTCGACGAAGCCGACGTCCTCCCCCGCGAACTTGCGACCCGCGCAGTCCAGGGCCCGCAGATGTGCCTTCAGGTAATCCGCCCGCTGCGGGTCCAGCCCGGACCCGTCGACCTCGCCGTGCAACCGGCGGGCCTGCCGGGCCAGCGTCGCGGGGTCCGGCGCGGATTCGTCGGCGACCTGCTTGCGCAGCGCCGGGTCGCCCGTGAACGAGTCGACGTAGCCCTCCTCGATGCGGTCGAACCGCAGACCGAGCAGCAGATATTCACGGATCAAGGCATCGGCGGCGGTGTCGGGAACCGGCATCGAGGTATGCCCAGTGCTCATACCCGCCCACGTTAGCCGGTACCCCCGCGTTCATCGCCCGGCAATGACTGCAAGACTGAGCACATGCCGCGGCCGAGCGAGCCGAGTCCCTACGTCGAGTTCGACAGGCGCCAATGGCGCGCGCTGCGTATGGCGACTCCCCTCAAACTCACAGCTCATGAGCTGCTGGGCCTGCGCGGTATGGGCGAGCAGCTCGACCTGCTGGAAGTCGAAGAGGTCTACCTGCCACTGGCCCGTCTGATCCACCTGCAGGTCGCCGCCCGGCAGCGCCTCTTCGCCGCGACGGCTGAGTTCCTCGGCGAACCACAGCAGAATCCCGACCGCCCGGTGCCGTTCATCATCGGCGTGGCCGGCAGCGTCGCCGTCGGCAAGTCGACCACCGCGCGTGTGCTGCAGGCACTGCTGGCCCGGTTCGGCCACCACCCGCGCGTCGACCTCGTCACGACCGACGGTTTCCTATACCCGAATGCCGAGCTCATGCGGCGAAAGATCATGCACCGCAAGGGCTTTCCCGAAAGCTACGACCGCCGCGCGCTGATGCGATTCGTCACCGCGGTCAAGTCGGGCGCCGACCAGGCGTCGGCCCCGGTGTACTCGCACCTGATCTACGACATCGTGCCCGGCGAGAAGGTCGTCGTTCGGCACCCCGACATCCTGATCATCGAGGGCCTCAACGTCCTGCAGACCGGGCCGGCCCTGATGATCTCGGACCTGTTCGACTTCTCGGTATACGTCGACGCCCGCATCGAGGACATCGAGCAGTGGTACGTGTCGCGGTTCCTCGCGATGCGGGCGGGCGCCTTCGCCAACCCGCAATCGCACTTCCACCACTACTCGACGTTGACCGACGAGCAGGCCATCTTCGCCGCCCGCGACATCTGGCAGTCGATCAACCTGCCCAACCTGATCCACAACATCCTGCCGACCCGGCCCCGCGCCACGCTGGTGCTGCGCAAAGACGCCGACCACTCGATCAACCGGCTGCGCCTTCGCAAGCTCTAGACATCTCTAGACAGGGATTTGTGCACGATTTTCCGCGGTGGGCGCGGAAAATCGTGCACAAATCCCCGGGTGATCAGGCGCGGCGGACGCCCTGGTACTGCAGTTCCGCCATCGCCAGGGTGTAGACGGCGCTGACGATCATCATGGCCACGCCCGTCGTCGTCAGCGGCCAGACGTCGTCGACCACGGCCAGCACCGCGGCGATGGTGAAGACCACATTGGCGATCGCCACCGCGATACCGGGACGACGCACCGCTGCCATGGTCGAGAACCCGTAGACGCCGACGCCGTAGACGACGAGCACCGTGGCGAGGACATAGACGGCCGGCTGCGGAATGCCGGACTCCGATGCGATGGCGCCGGCCGCGGCCGCCAGGATGACGCCACCGGTGCCGCTGATGAGGGCATCGGCACGCAGGGCCAGCCGCAGCAGGCGGTCGGACCGGACGCGGGTGGGGGTGGTGAGGGTGGTCATGGGTTTTCCTTAAGTTCGTAGTTGCAGTTATTTCGTGATGTTGTGACGGTTACGTTGAACTGCGACCCGGGTGGGTCGGGTG